>QHXC01000697.1 GCA_003222815.1 Acidobacteriota bacterium
AGCTGCAGATGGATGGCCGTACTCTGACGGCGGGTGACTTTGCTTATGCTCCCACAGGAAGTGGCACAACCGTCACCACGAAACAGCCTGCGCGCGCGGCCGTCATTGAAAAGCCTTTTGAGCCACTCGCCGGTACGCTGGCCCCGGAATTTTTCACGGGCCGCGAGAGTCTTGTTAAAGCCGAGCCGCTGGACGGGGATCCTTGGCTTGAGGTGCGGCACCTTGTTCCAGACAATCCCGTTTTCGACTTCGCTGTGAACACCATGACGTATCAGCCCGGAGCAACACTGCCGAGGGTCGAGAGTCACGTGATGGAACACGGTCTGTTGATGCTATCCGGCGGTGGGATCTATCGGCTGGGCGATTACTGGTATCCGGTGCAGGCCGGCGATTTTATCTGGATGGCTCCTTACTGTCCACAGTGGTTCGGAGCCCTGGGCAAAACGCCGGCGAAATACCTTATATATAAGGACTGGAACCGGTATTAAATCATGCCGCTAATTACGCGAATAACGCGAATGGGCCGCCGGTTCGCGTCATTCGCGTAATTGGCGGCGAAGAATTATGAACCTCTGCATCGACGAAGCCAGGCTGTCGCGTGAATTGGAAATACTGGGCGCCATCTCCGAGTCGCCGCCGCCGGTAACGACGCGAGTTCTCTTCACGGAGGCAGACCTCCGCGGCCGCGAATTCGTGAAGCAACTCTGCCGTGATGCCGGGCTTACTACTCGTGAGGATGCCGTCGGGAACACTTTCGCGCGCTGGTTGGGGAAGGATCCGGATCTTCCGGCGGTCGGAACCGGCTCCCACATTGACGCGATCCCGAATGCCGGCCGTTACGACGGGACAGTTGGCGTATTGGGTGGACTCGAAGCCATCCGCGCTCTGGCGCGCGGTAACTTTCGTCCGCGGCGCTCGATCGAACTCGTCATCTTCACCTCCGAAGAGCCCACGCGTTTCGGTATCGGTTGCCTGGGAAGCCGGCTGCTGAGTGGGCTACTTGAAGCTTCTGCTGCGGAACACTTGAAGGATCGCAGCGGCACATCGCTCGATCAGGCTCGCCTGCAGGCCGGATTCGCAGGCCCGCTCTCCGGGGTTCGGCTGCGCGACGGCTACTACTCGGCTTTTGTCGAATTGCACATCGAGCAAGGTCCCATTCTCGAGGCGCGGCAGATTGAGATCGGAGTCGTCACGGCAATCGCCGCGCCGGCCAGCCTCAGGATCTGGATCGAAGGAGAGGGAGGTCACGCCGGCGCCGTTCTGATGCCCGACCGGCATGATGCATTCCTCGCGGCTGCGGAAATCGCGCTTGGCGTGGAATCGGCGGCCCGCTCGACCGGAGCGATGGACACTGTGGGAACCGTGGGAGTTTGCGATGTCTTTCCCGGCGCCGTCAACAGCATTCCCAACCGCGTGCGGATCGAAGCGGACGTGCGCGACATCGACCAGGCGCGCCGGGACGACGTTCTTCGGAAGATCGCCGAAACATGTGATCAGGTCGCAACGCGCCGCGGCGTCCAAATACGGATTGAACCGTTGAATGCGGATCCGCCCGCCCAATGCGCTCCGGCCGTGGTCGACGTTCTGATTCAAGCCTGCGACGCCTGCGGCTTTCGCTACATGCGCATGATCAGCCGCGCATATCACGATTCGCTTTTTATTTCCCGCATCGCACCCACCGCAATGCTCTTTATCCCGTGCCGCTCCGGCTTCAGCCACCGTCCCGACGAGTACGCCTCACCGGAAGCCATCGGCCAGGGCACTCTCGTTCTCGCTGAAGCGCTTGCCAGCCTTGCAGGGGCTGCGTGAACCCGGAAAGTCGGAACGCCAATCGTTCTCGAAAGACGCGTGGAACATGCGGGCGCAGGGCGTGAAGGAACGACATACTGCTGATCGATGTTAGACGATCTCCACCTCCGACAGGTCCTGCTTTTTCCAAACGTAATCGTTAAACGTTGCGGCCGTGGCGGGAACGCCCGGGCCTATGGAATCCCCCGCGCCAGTTTGTGTACTACGCAAGAAGCCGGACAGCTCCGGGGCTGTAGCGGATGTTCAGGGCAACAGGCGAAGAGACCCTGATTCTCGACACGCTGAAACCCGCGTTTTGGGGCTCTGGGATTGGGAAAACCATTTTCACGGCTGCCTTGTTAATGGTGGCTTCGATTTCCAGCCGCCGCTTGGTACGCAGCGAATCCGCGTAGATGCGCAAGGCTTGCGAGAGACCCGTGCCGAATCGCTCAGCCTGGACGATCATGCTGGCAAGCGAGCGAATGTCCATCAGTCCGGTGCGCTGGGCCATATGCTGGAACGCCACTGCGCGTTCCTGGCCGGCCTGAACCTCCAGTGTCATCCAGTAGAGCTCATCCGCCAATTCCGGATACACAAAGCGGATCTCCTCGCCGACGCGCGCGATCGCCTGATCCAGGGACAGGCCGGCGCCCAGCACGATACTCAGCATATCGGTTGTGTCCGGCAACGCGGCCATCAGGCTCAGCCGGTGCCGGTTCCGCAAGGAGACCAGGATCTGCTCGGGAATGAAGTAGCCGAGCACCAGCGCAGCGGCCAGGCCGAACAGCCGCATCGAGAGGTCCTGGTCCTGGAGCGTGGCCACTGCGGTCACGACCAGTCCCAATGTGAACCCGAGTGACAGGAGCCCGTAGACCTTAACAACCTTGGGGCCTCGAAATCCTGCCCGCATTAGCTCCAATTCCTTCTGGCGGAACCAGCCCTTTCCGAAAATGGCGCCATAAGTGGATCGCAGCAGGAAATCCCAAAAGTCGCCGCCCAGAAGAGGGAGCGAGCCGCCCGCCATGGAGTGTTCCTGGAGTTCCTGGATGCGGCGGCTGAGCGCGTCCTGCCGGGTGCGGAGGTAATACTGCAGTCCGGCGACGAGAAGCGTGAAGCAGGTCAGAATGCTCAGGAAAAACAACGATGGAAGGCTTAAGGACATTCAGAGCAGCACCGAGATGTATTCGTAACGCAGGAAATAGAACACCACGCCGGTCACTGCGGGCAGGCCGCACAGCAGGGCGGCCGAAAAGCGCTGTTGCGCCGTATGCGCCCGCAGCCGCGCGCGCAATTGCAGCCGCTCGCGAATGACTGCCGACAGGTTCTCCATGACGGTGACGATGTTGGCTCCTGTCTCTCGCTGCAGGATGACACCGGTTGAAAAGAACCGCAGGTCCAGCAGCGGCACGCGGTCGCCGATGCTATGCAGCGCCTCACCCACCGTGGAGCCGAGATCCAGATCCTCCACGAGCTTCTTGAATTCCCCGCCCAGCGGTTCCGGTGTTTCCTCGGCGAGCACATGCAAGCCGCTGTGGATGTTGTGCCCGGCGCGCATCGCCCGTGTAAACAAATCGATGGCGTCGGGCAGCATTTCCTCAATCTGCCGCATACGCCGCTGGCGCCTGGTCCGAATGTAGACCAACGGCAGCAGGGAGCAGCCGAAGGCGAACAGAAGTTTCAGGATGAGGAAGGGAAACAGCCGAAGCACATCGGCGGCCAGATAGCTGCCCGCCAGCAGCAGCACGCTGAATGTCACTACGTTTCCCGCACGATAGGGTAGCCGGGCCTGATCCATCAGGGCCTGCAGCCGCATCATCATTTCCAGCCGGGAAAGGAAGGAGACGCCACTCGATTGCTGCTGACGTAATAGCGACTGGGGACGGCGGCCGCTTTCGACGCGCAGACCGCGCAACCGTTGCTCGATTTCCAGACGAATCCGCCGTTGCGGTCCCCACCAGGCGTATTCGGCCGCGGCTGCGAAGGCGGCGGTGAAGATTAATATGGTCAGGAACGTGGTCATAAACAGAATCCGCTGCGATGAGTCCTACCGGGGGATCTGACCAATGCTCAATTCCCAATGCTCAATTCTCATCCGAAGTGGATGTCGGATTGCCCTTTCGGATGAAAATTGAGCATTGGGAATTGAACATTGGTCAGATCCTCCCGAGCCTGCATTCTGCCAAGTTATTTTCGCGAGCTTTTAGTTCCGCCGAAACATTTCGTCCGGCATCTCGATTCCGCTAGCGCGCACGCGCTTCAGGAATTGCGGCCGGTATCCGCTGGCCACGAATCGCCCCAGGACGCGCCGAGCCTCGTCCACGCCGCTGCGCTCGAAGCGGAAGATTTCTTCGAATGCGACGCCTTCCGGGTTGAAGCCAACGACTTCGGACACGCTGGACACCTTCCGGGTCCCGTCGCGGAACCGCTCCATCTGAACGACCAGTTGAATGGCCGAAGCTGCCTGCTGGCGGATGACTGGTTCCGTCAGCCCCACGTTCGCCATCAGTACGGTCGTCTCGATGCGATGGAAGCAGTCCCGCGGCGAGTTGGCGTGGATCGTCGTCATGGAGCCGTCGTGTCCGGTGTTCATGGCCTGAAGCATGTCGAGCGCCTCAGGACCGCGCGCCTCGCCCACGATGATACGATCCGGCCGCATGCGGAGAGCGTTGATCATCAAGTCGCGCTGGGTGATGATTCCTTGACCTTCGATGCTCGCCTCACGGGTCTCCAGCCGCACAACGTGCC
>QHXC01000213.1 GCA_003222815.1 Acidobacteriota bacterium
ATCACTTTTCCCCGCGATGAACGCCGATGGAACATCGATGGTGCGGCCGGAAAACAGCTGAAGCTCGGCGGAGTACTTGGGATCTCGATTGACGCGATAAGAGTTCAGGCCGCCCTGGAATCCGGTCCTCCCATACTCCGCGCTGTACACACGCAATTCTTCCTCGGGAAGCCACTGGCATGCCGCGGTTGCCGATGCGGAAGGCATTTCCGGCGCCACGGTCTCCGCCATGCCTTTGTTCAGGTCCATCACGTAGTAGCGTGGAAGCTTGGCCATTTCGCTGGCGCTGTTGGCCGTGAGCGGAAAGGGCTTGTTCTCTTTCCAGTCCGCGCTCTTGAAGTGATAGTAAGCGCGCAGGAAATTATGGATGCCTTGTGGAGGGTGCCACATGTTCTCGTTGGCCGGACGCGTCGTATAGTACGTCTGGTAGTACTTGCGCGGGACAGGCAACTTCGCCAGGTCATCATCGATGTTGGCGCCGGCCGAAGCGCTGGGTTTCGGCGGATCGTTGGCGGTGTTGAATGCCAGCGATGGCGCGCCTGCAAACGGAGCGCTCATCAGCACCACCGATCGGAAAACATCCGGCCGCGCGAGCGCGCACCAGCCCGCGACTCCGGAGCCGTGATCGTGGCCGACCACGGCAACAACGGAGCGATAGCCGATCGCAGACACCAGCCCGAGCATATCTCTCACCTTGTTGAGAAGCGTGAACGGCGCAAGATCGTCATCGAAAGTCACGTCCGTACCGCCGCTCGGTCCGTAACCGCGAAGGTCCGGTGCGATGACGTGAAAGCCCGCGCGCGCGAGCGGCGGAATCACCCTTCTCCAGCTATAAGCGAGTTCCGGAAACCCGTGGATGAGTAAGACGCATGGCCGCGCGGCGCTTTCGAATCCTGCCTCCAGTATGTGGTAGGTGATGCCGTTGACATTGTTGATGAAGCGCGAACGGATACCGGCGGGAAGCGTCGTCCCGCCGTAGGCTACATCTCTGTTTGCTTGAGCCGTAACGCTCACGGCACCAGCAAAACTGATAGGCATGGCCGCAAGTGCTCGAAGAACTTCACGCCGTGTCATCGTTCCCTCCAATCGATTCGGGTTGCTCGTCGTATTCTATGACTCCGGGCAGCCGACTGCCAGGGAACAAACAAATGCAACTTCGAGCATCCAAGTGCCGTCGCCACTCAGCAGTCGTGCTAGCATTATTTGCAACCAGGCGTGCCGAAGACACGCCCAAACCATGCCGAAAACACAGAGATCCAGGGGAAACATTATGCGTACTTCAAAATGGAATATCACTGGCGCGCTGGCTATCTTGGCCTTCATAAGCGCTGCCGATGCGCAGACTGTGCGGCCTGCACTGGATTCGATCGAAGCTCATCTTGCAGCTGGCAAGAACGCCGCGGGGGGCCGCGACGACACGCCTGATTTCTACGGCTTGGTCACCGCAATCTGCGTCGCGCCGCTGAACGCCCCTCCTCGGCCAGACGCTCCAGCGCCTACGATGAACCCCAATCAGGCAAGCACATACCTCGGGCCGAAAAAGGCTTTTGACGACCTGTATTGGATGGGCACGCCTTCCCGTTCGACTTGGGCTCTGACCACCAGTGACGGAATCATTCTGTACGACACGCAGGGCGTGTATGACGCGGAGGCGGTCATTGTCGGCGGCCTGAAAAAGTTTGGCCTCGATGCCGCCAAGGTGAAGTACGTCATTGTTTCCCATGCCCATCAAAACGAAGTCGGCGGCGCGAAACTGATGCAAGAGCGCTATGGTGCGCATATTGTCATGGGAGCGGGCGATTGGGATATGGTCGACCAATCCGTCAACGGTTTTCCGAAGGGAAAGCCGAAGCGTGACATTGTCGCCACGGACGGCATGAAGATCACGCTCGGCGGCCGAACGGTTACCATTTATCTGACGCCCGGCCACACGCCTGGGGCGATTTCCGGAATCTTCCAGGTGCATGACCACGGCAAGCCGCTGACCGTCGCTTATTCAGGCGGTACGGAATTCAATTTCGTGAACGACGTGCCGCATTTTGACACCTACCTCGCTTCAGTACGGAGATTTGCAGCCATCGCGGCCGCCGCCGGCGCCACCATTATCATGGGAAATCAGTCTCAGTTTGACAGCGCGGCTCCCAGGCTCAGGATGCTGGCCGATCGGCGGCCCGGCGAGGCGCATCCCCTCGATGTCGGCGCGGCTGCCGTGGCGCGCTATTTCAAAATTGAAGATGAATGCGCGCAAGCGGCGCGCCTCAAGCTGCTCGCCCAGCAGCACGATTTCACCCAACCGCGTCGGTAGCCTCTGCTGCCGTATCGCGGACACCGTCGCCGTCTAAGTACAGCTTTTCGCAAATACGGTCACGTATGAGGAAACAAACGATCTGACCAATGCTCAATTCCCAATGCTCAATTCCCATCCGATGAGAATTGGAAATTAAGAATTGAGCATTGGTCAGAACTTTCAAATCTTTTCTGGCATACGTTACCGTAATTCTGAAATGCAGTACTAAGCAGAAGCCGGCCGATGCGCCCGAAGGAAGGAACGTATCTGGCGCACCGCTAGGGGAATCCGCTCCTTGGGCTCCTTCCACGGGTACATGCTCACTTCGGCCTTCGGCGCGAGCATCGCGCACTCCATGGCGACCGCGTACGGATGCGCCGGGACATCATCCGGCAGGATCAGCACGGGCGTCCGGCAATTGCGCACGAAATCGCGCGTCACAGTGAAGACGAAGTCGGGGTTGGTGCGATACATCTTGGTCAGATATTTCTCGACCATCTCCATCGTGATGTCGGGCCGGCGTTTGACCAATTCCGGACCCCAGCCGGTCATGCTGCCGTCGTAGAGGAGTGTGGGCATCTCCGGCCGGAACCCGACGGGCTGCGCCAGCACGGCCGCGACAACACGATCAGGTGCCCGCTTCAGGAGGTTCCAGATGAAGGGGCCACCGATGCAGAAGCCCATCACCATGAATTTGTTGATGCGCAGGTGATCCATCAAGCCGAGCTGGTCATCCGCGTGTGAATCCCACGGCCGGTCGATCTCAAGCGGGCCGCCAGACTGGCCGGTATTGGCGTTGCGCAGGTCCGCCGCGATGCAGTGGTACTCTCCCTTGAACTCCTCGATCGCGTTAAAGGGTCCGGTGCGTAAGCCGGAGATCGCCGAGTTCAATCCCCCGCCGGCAATGAGCAACAACGGGAAGCCGGAACCGGCCTCTTCATAGTGGATGCGAACGGGGCCCTTTTCGTAGAAAGGAATGGCAGCTCCTGCTTTCCCATTCTGTTGAGCAAACACGCGCCGCACTGCGGCTATCGCCGTCGCTGCGGCGCCCGTTGCCAATATTTTGCGTCTGGTCAGATCCATAGTCGGCGTCCTCCTTGGAACGGTCTAGGTAAGCTTCCCTGAAGTGCATCTTCGACGTCAAGCTGGAACGTTACCTCTCTTGAGTTGAAGCGTGGACGGACGATGAATAATCCAAACGATCCCGCGAATCGACCGCAGCGGCTTCGGCCACAGAGGGTCAACTTCGAAAGAAGGAACATGGTTGGCGGTCCGCTTGAAATCAGCGATCCCAGCCATAATTTGGTTCTGATTTCTTGCTCTGCGGATGTGACATAATCCGGCATCGGTTGCGGCCGCGACTGGCCGTGGATGGCTCGGGTAATGACAAGGGAGGTTCTATGTCGATTCGATTGGGCCTCGTGACTGGTTTGGCGGCACTCGTTGCTGCATCCTCGTCGGCAGGAGCACAAGTGCTCTCCGAGAAAAACATTTCGATTAAGATGGCCTTGTTGATTGCAGAAACCGCGCTGACTCAATGCACGCCGCGAGTATCGGTCGCGGTTCTCGATCGCGCCGGCCGGCTGCGCGTATTTCTCCAGGGGGATGGAGCGTCTCCCCACAATCTCGAACTCGCCCGCCGCAAGGCCTACACGGCGCTGACGTTCCGGCGAACTTCCGCTGACTGGGCGAAACGCACTGCCGAAGGCGACGTAACCGGCCAGCGCAGTCTTGCGGATGTCATTCCGCTTGGCGGCGGGGTTCCCATCATGATCGGTGAAGAGGCAATCGGCTCTATCGGCTTGAGCGGGGCGCCGGGTGGCCAGCCCATGGAGGAAGCCTGCGCGAAGGCGGGCATCGCCAAAGTGCAGGATCAGTTGAGGTAATTTTCGAAAGAGTGCACGTCAATCAGGAAAAATCTCGGCTGCCACTCTTGCGCTCTGGTCACCTTCGAATGCGAGGCGATATTGTGGGGAATTGGAGAGGTGTATGTGGAGAAAGGCGCTTCGTGCATTTTTGTTTTCCTGGGTAACCTGGACCGCTGTTTGGGGACAGTCGACAGCGCAAGTCAGCGGTACCGTCAGAGATCAAAGCGGCGCTGTATTGCCCGGTGTTGAGGTGACGGCCACACAAACGGCCACCGGGCTTGTACGCACTGTTGTAACCAACGAAACAGGGTCCTACGTCCTGCCGAGCCTGCCGGTTGGACCCTATCGGTTAGAGGCTGGCCTGCCTGGTTTCCGTTCGTTTGCGCAAACGGGAATCGTGTTGCAGGTCGATGCCAATCCCGTCATCAACATCGTGCTGCAAGTGGGTCAGGTTGCCGAGACCGTCGAGGTCCAAGCGGACGCGGGGCTCGTCGAGACCCGAAGCACGGGAGTGGGCCAAGTCATCGATAATGTGCGCGTCATGGAACTGCCGCTCAATGGGCGTCAGGTGACGGAGCTCATCATCCTTTCGGGGGCCGCTGTAGGTGGGGGAGGTCAAAACACTCCTCGAAACTATCCTACCGACATCATTTCGGTCGGCGGCGGATCGAATGACGGACTCACATTTTTGTTGGACGGCGGAGTCCATAACGATCCATACGGCAATCAGGCGTTGCCGCTGCCATTCCCCGACGCGCTGCAGGAATTCAAAGTAGAAACCAGTGCGGTACCCGCTCAATATGGATATCACGCTGCTGGCGCTGTCAACGTCGTGACGAAATCGGGATCGAATCAGTTTCACGGCAGCCTGTTTGAATTTGTTCGAAATCGAATCTTCAATGCGCGTAATACGTTTGCCGCGGAACGGGACGGACTGAAGCGTAATCAGTTCGGTGGAGTGATTGGCGGACCGATCGTGCAGAACAAACTGTTTTTCTTCGGCGGGCTTCAGACCACACTCCAGCGCTCGGATCCGAAGGGCAACACGACATTCATTCCAACACCACAGATGCTTGCGGGTGACTGGACAACATACGCTTCGGTGGCGTGCCAAAGCGGCGGAGGACTGACGCTGAGAGCGCCATTCGTCAACAATCGAATCGACCCTGCCTCGTTCTCAAAGCCGGCAGTGGAGCTGATGCGGCGGATGAACGCCACGGCGATCGATGGATGCGGACGAGTGTTGTTCGGCCGAAAAACCAATGCGGAGGAGTGGCTGCCCGTCGCGAAAGTGGACTATCAGGTGAGTCAGAAACAGTCTTTGTTTGGACGTTTTGAGTTGGCACGCCTGGATACTCCCAGCGATTATGATGGCCAGAGTGTCATTTCCATCGCCAATCCCAACTTTTATCGGCGGATGAAATCTTTCATTCTGGGCGATACGTACTCGATCAGTCCGACGATGGTCAGTTCCTTCCGTGGGGAGATTCTTCGCACGACTAACGTCAAAACCTTTCCCGACTTTTTCACGTGGAGTGATCTTGGCGTCAAAAATTTTTACTATCCCGCGAATTATCCGAAGATGTTGCTCCTTACGGTGACTGGTTCGCTCAATCTCTTTACGGGGCAGGCGACCCCGGGCATTACGAATTCCACGGTTTATCAATTATCCGAGGATCTCACGAATGCTCGAGGCGCACACCAGATCGGATTCGGAGTGAATCTAACGCACCAGATGATGAATTACACGGCAAGCACGGCCGCCCCCGGGACCTTTAATTTTACGGGTGTCAACACGGGGACGGGGCTCTCCGACCTGATGACGGGACGGGCGAACAGCTTTACTCAGAGCCGAATTACAAACGAGTACTTCCGGCAGAACTATATTGGTCTGTACCTGCAGGACACCTGGAAGGCAACCTCTCGCTTCACATTGAACGGCGGTGTGCGATGGGAGCCCTTTAGTTCACCCTATGATAGGGCTGGCAAAGGCGCGTTCTTCGACAAGACCCGCTTCGATCAGGGCATCGTCAGTACCATATACGCGAAGGCGCCGGCGGGAATTTACTTTCAGGGCGAAGGCGGAATTCCAGATACCAATGCATGGCAAGCGAACAATTGGAAACGCTTTGCGCCGCGTCTTGGACTTGCGTGGGATCCGAAAGGCGACGGTTTAACCGTCGTCCGTGCGGCCTACGGAATCTTTTTCGATTTCCCACACATGCACCAATATGGAGGAAAGCGGGACACGGCGCCGAAGGGCGCAAGCATTTTGGTGAACAGCCCGTCCCTCGATGATCCGTGGGCAAGCATGGCCGGAGGAAATCCCTTCCCGATCGCGCTCGATAAGAACAGCCCATTCCCCTTGAACGCTGTTTATACCGTGTTTCCCTGGAGTTTGAAAAAGCCGTACATTAACCAGTGGAATCTGAGCCTTCAGCATCAGTTTGGCGCGAATTGGCTGGTTTCCGGAAACTACATTGGCAGCAACATTATTCATATGTTGTACCGCTACGAAGCCGATCCGGCCGTCTTCGTTCCTGGCGTCGGCGATGCAAACCGGAACTGCTTCTTGGATGGCGTAAGAGTTCCGTACACGGTAAACCCGGGTACCACGTGTTCTACGATCGGAAACACCAACCAGCGGCGCGTTCTGTATCTGCAGAATCCGGCAATTGGTCAGTACTATTCCAATATTGTTATGGGTGACGACGGAAACACTCGTACCTATAACGCCCTCGTCCTTTCCGTTCAGCGCAGGCGCGCGAAGGGGATAACCATCCAGGGGAATTACACGTTCTCGCATTGCATCGATGACGGCTACAACGACGTCATTCAAACCACGGGAGGGCTGATTCAATCACGCCGGGGCGCGGATCGTGGAAATTGCGAGTTGGACCGCCGTCATAACTTCAATATGTCGACTGTCTATGAAACACCTCGTTTCGCGAGCACGGCGCTTCGCGTTTTGGGCAGCGGCTGGCAGCTCTCAGGAATCGTTCGTGCTGTAACGGGCGCGTACACTACTGTTGCGACAGGGACGGATATCGCATTCAGCGGGACCACCAGCACGACCGGCAACACCGGATCCGACCAAAGGCCAAATCAGATTCTGCCCAGTCCTTATCTTCCGAATAAAGGCGCAAACGGTTGGTTGAATCCCGCTGCCTTTGCCCAGCCAGCCTCGGGCACGTATGGAAATCTTGGCTCCCGGAATATTGCGGGGCCGGCAAGCATCCGGTTCGATATGGGTCTAACACGCTCGTTCGCCATGAAGGAGAAACAGTCGCTCCAACTTCGGGCCGAAGCCTTCAACGTAGCGAACCATGCGAATTACTGTGCCCCGCCCTTCCAGGGAATCGTACCGGCAATCACCTGCCCCGATAACAACTTCAACAGCCCCACGTTCGGCAAGATTTTGAGCTCCTCGGATGGGCGCATCATGCAAATAGCGTTGAAGTATGTGTTTTAGTGTTGTGTTTGATGGAAGGGGCGCCCTATGGAGCTGACGCTCGGACACACTTGACACCGGCGACTGCAAATGAACATTGAGAACTGATTGATGATTAATGATTAATGGACTTGATAACGTCAGCATGAAAACGGCTCGGTCCAATGATTCGCTCCATCTTCCGAGTCCATTAATCATTAATCATCAATCAGTTCTCAATTCTCATCCGTTGCTCCGGTGTCACGTGTGGGTAATCGTCAGGTCTATGACCGCCCCTACAATTATGAGAATATTTCTTTTACGCGTTCGAGAATCTTTTTCTGTATGGGCTTGTTCTCAGCCTCAATCGTTGATGCGAGCTTCGTCAAGAGGTCCTTTTGCTATGGATCGTGGGGCTGCGGCGTCCCGACATGATTTTTCTAGTCGCGGCTTTACTGGCATTTTCGAATCTCCTCTGCGCCAGCTTTAATGCTCAGTTCTCCGGGGGATCACTCTCCGGCACTGTGACGGACAGCTCGCAGGCGGCTATACCCAACGTGCAGGTCACGCTTATCAATGTGGCAACAGGCGTTGCGCGTACAGTCGCTACGGATGACACGGGTTTCTACACAGCACCCGATCTCTTGCCTGGAAGCTATGAAATGACGGCTGCCGCCCCGGGCTTCACGACTCAGGTGCGAACCGGCATCACGGTGAACGTGGGAGCCAGCCCAGTCTTCAATGTGGTGATGCAAGCGGGAGACGCCACCCGAGTAGTTCGAGTAGCTGTTTCGGGGACTTCCGCTGATCAAGCTTCTTCGACCGTCGGCGGAAACATCAGTACTTCTACGGTAGTTGATTCACCCCTCAACGGGCGTGACTGGACTCAACTCGCCACGCTCCAGGCGGGTGTCACCGGCGTGCAGACCGGAAGCGCCCAGGGCGGAGGCAACTCTCAGCGGGGTTTTGGAGCAGCGTTGAGTATCTCCGGCGCGCGCCCGGATCAAAATAGCTATCGTCTCGATGGCGTAAGCATCAACGACTACTCGAACGGAGCGCCTGGAAGTGTTTTGGGTGACAACCTCGGTGTAGATGCTGTTGAGCAGTTTTCCGTTCTGGGAAGTAATTATCCGGCTGAATACGGCCGGACCACAGGTGGCGTCATCAACGCTGTCACGCGCTCAGGAACGAACGTTTTTCACGGAAGCGTTTATGAATTTCTACGCAACAGCGCTGTGGATGCGCGAAATTTCTTTGACGCCAGGATCCCGCCTTTCAAGCGGAATCAATTCGGCGGCTCCCTGGGAGGAGCGCTTCGGAAGGACCGTGCCTTCGTTTTTGCCGATTATGAAGGACTTCGTCAGTCACTGGGTATTACGCAGGTCAATACCGTCCCTTCAGCGGCAGCGCGGAAGGGTGTGCTTTCGACAGGGTCCGTTCTGGTAGATCCGGCAGTCTCCCGATATCTCCAGGCATTTTATCCATTACCGAATGGACCCCTCCTCGGGAATCGGGATACCGGAATTTTCAGTTTTGCCGGGCAGCAAGTTACAACGGAAAATTACTTCACCACTAAACTCGATCACAAGTTGTCGGAGAGGGATCGCATCTCCGGCACGTTCATGCGCGACAACTCGAAAGTCGTCCAGCCGGATGCATTTGACGAGCTGCTGGCAAACGTTGTATCGCGGCGCCAACTCGTTACGCTCCATGAGCAACATATCTTCAATTCGAAGTTCTTGAATGCTGCCCGGTTTGGCTTCAATCGGGCCGTGGCTATCGAGGGCGGAGTGTCCAGGGTCATGAACCCGTTGCTGTCGGATGCCACATTCGGCTTCGCTCCCGGGCAATTCGTGGGGGAGGTGCAGGCTGTGCCCGGAATTACAAACTTCACCGGCGGATTGAACGCGCAGCACCCAGGGACGCGAAGTAGTAGCAGGAACGTCTCCTGGAATTCATTTCAATGGACTGATGACGCTGTTCTCATCAAAGGAGTCCATGCCCTGCAGTTTGGCGCGCTCGTGGAGCGGATGCAGGACAACTTACTTCTGACGAGTCGAATCAATGGCGTTTTCAAGTTCAGTTCACTTTCTGATTTCTTAACCAACCGGCCGCGAAATTTTACTGGATTGCTTCCCGTTCCCATACCCACATTTGGGATTCGCCAGACGCTTTTCGGCACATACGTTCAGGATGATATCCGTGTGCGGAAGAACTTGACGATCAACGCCGGTGTCCGCTACGAGATGGCCACGGTCCCTACCGAAGCTCACGGCAGGCTCTCCTACCTGCTTCATTTGACCGACACCGAGCCACACCTGGGCTCTCCCTACTTTTTGAACCCGACGCTTCGTAACTTCGAACCGCGGATTGGATTTGGCTGGAGCCCGTTCGCAGATGGCAAGTCGGCTATTCGAGGCGGCTTTGGCACTTTTGATATATTGCCGCTGCCCTACACATTCACCTTGATCACACCATTTCCGCTTCCGTTCTCGAACCGGATATTCGGGGATGTCCTCCCGCCGGGTTCATTTCCAACCCAGGCGTTTCTGGAGTCGGCTGGTACCTCGACCGCCGGTTCCGCCACCTACCTTGAACACGCTCCGAAGCGCAGCTATGTGATGCAATGGAACCTGAGCGCATCACGCGAAATTCCGGCCGGCTTGATGCTCACGATCGGTTACGTGGGATCGCGTGGGGTCCACCAGCCCTTCAGGGTCGATAACTTCGACATGGTTTTGCCGACGCTGACATCAGCCGGTTATCTCTTCCCTCCGGCATCGAGCAGTCAGAAGCTGAACCCAAACTTTGGCCGTGTGACCGGCATGCTTTGGCAGGCTAATTCTTTTTATGACGCCATGCAGATGGTCGTCACCAAAAGAGTGAGCCATGGTCTACAGTTTCGCGGCGCATACACCTGGGGAAAGAGCATCGACACGCTGTCTGCGACAGTGGCTGACGACGCTTATCCCAACGGGCTGCTCAACCCGCTCTTCTTCGACCAGCGTACAACTCGGGGCTTGTCGGACTTCGATGTGCGCCAGACCTTTGTTTCCAACTTTACCTGGGAGGTGCCCGCTCCCAAAATGCGCTCACGGCTGACCGAATGGGCATTTGGCGGATGGCAGTTGGGAGGCATTTATAGGGCTTCGACTGGTCAGCCATTTACTCCATTGCTGGGCGGCGACCCATTGGGCATGAAGCTGGATGAAACCAACGAGCCGCCGAATCGGGTGCTCGGGCCAGGCTGCGAGACGTTGACCAACCCCGGGAATCCCAACCATTACTTCAAAACTCAGTGCCTGGCTTTTCCAACTCCGGCCAGCCTTCGAGGCAACCTCGGCCGCAACACGTTCATCGGACCCGGCGTGTCGAAGTTTGACGCGTCGGTTTTTAAGAACAATCACACCCGGCTGTTTTCAGAAAACACGAATGTCCAGTTCAGGGCGGAGTTTTTCAACCTCTTTAATAGAGCGAATTTTGCCTCTCCGACCGATAACCTCACTGTCTTCGATCAGACCGGGAATCCCATCCCAAGCGCGGGACTGATCACCTCCACACAAACATCGGCGCGCCAGATTCAATTTGCGCTGAAAGTGATTTGGTGACACGCGGATGAGTGCGCTTGCCATGTTCAGCTCTGGCTCGGGTCAGGCTAAACGGTTCGACTGGAAGGCGGAGCCAGGCTGTCCCACTAAACCACCAATCACCATTGTTAAATAGAGGGGACGAGGGAAACAGGTTCGATGAGAGCACTCCTCTGGGAAAGGCAACTGGGCTTTTTCCTGTTGCTTTGGGTTGCTGCCGGCGTGCAGTCGCGTCTGGAGGCGAGTGCCCAGACGGCAACCAGCGAAATCGTCGGCACGGTTAGCGACGCCACGGGCGGCGTTCTACCGGGAGTGAAGCTGACGGTCACGCATCA
>QHXC01000214.1 GCA_003222815.1 Acidobacteriota bacterium
TGGGAATCGCGTTGGTGAATCCTACCTTGACGGAAGCCAAAGTGACGCTGACCGCGCGAAGTTACAGCGGGGCGATCATTCAGAGCGACGGTATCACCAATCCCGTCACCCTGACTCTAGCAGCGTCGGGTCAGATCGCCTTACGAGCTCCGGAATTATTTGGGACGGGTATTTCTGGGCAGGCCGGCTGGGTGCAGATATCGGCTTCAACACCCGCTGTAAAAGGTTTCTTTTTGGCCTTCGATTCGGGGTTGACCTTTATTGACGGAGCCGAATTCGCGAGACCCGCCAGCCGATTGGTTTTTCCCAAAGTGTCTGCCGCGGGCGACTCGCCGACCGAACTGAGTCTGGTCAACACCGCGTCCCAAGACATGCAGGGAACCCTCTCGCTCTACAGGAACGATGGACAGTTGTTCGCCACCCGGCGCATTCTCATTCCCGCGCTGTCCGGCTTTACGAGCTCGATCGACGAACTGGCGCCTTCGGCCACGGATTTTGAAGGCTACGCCGTCGTGGACTCGGGACTCAGCGCCGACTCCGGCATGTCCGAGAGTCTGATCGGCTTTGAGACCTACCGGAATCGTTCCGACATCGCCTTGATCCGCGCGTTTCCCGAGTCGGCTCGGCTGAGAACCGGATTTCTGGCTCACCTGGCCAGTCAGGCTGGATATTTGACCACCTTGACGCTGGTCAACTTCAGCAACGACTCCCAGGTTTTGCGAATTACGGCCGACGGGCTGCAAGTCGGCGGCAGTCCACGGACTCCATCCTCGGTGACCGTCGAGCGGACGCTTGCGCCCAACGCACGGTTGGAGGAACGTGTGGATCAGATGTTCACCTTGTCGGGAGAGGCGCTCATCGACGGTTATATCCGTTTTGAGACCCAGACGGATACGTCTGGCGTGATCGCCTTTCTGGATTATGGAACCACGGATGGAATCGTGTTATCCGCCGTCGAAGCTCAAGGCGAAGGTTATTCGAATTTGTTTTTCTCGCAGGTGGCCGAAGGAGCCGGCTATTACACCGGCCTGGCCCTTCTGAATCCGAACAGTGAACCCTCGATCGTCACGCTGGATACCTTCGATGCTGGTGGCGTTCGCACGGGTTCGACGATTGTGAATTTGGACTCCGGGGAACGAAAAGCCCGCTTGCTCAGCGAATTCCTGCAGCGCCAGGTCGATCAGTTGGGCGGTTATATTCGCCTCACGGCGACACGTCCCATCTTTGCCTTCGAGCTTTTCGGGTCGCGGGACTCGCTGACGTTTCTGGCCAGCGTGCCCGCTCAAGGCGAGAGTTTGAAACCGCAAGCGAGCGGACGCATGGTCGACGCCTCTCAAGGAGCGAACGTCATTTCCAGCGACGGTTCGACGTCGCTTCTGATTCCACCTAAAGCACTGAACTCCAACGCACCCATCAAAGTGGCCCCGATCAGTGTCGCCGACCTCCCATTGCCCACCCCGGATCAGCAGCCGATTGCTGCCGTGGAAGCCACTCCGGCTGGGACTCGATTTCAGATTCCGGTACGGCTGACTTTTCCCGTAAACGCCGACCTCGATCCAGGGACCCAAATACCATTGCTCATCTTCGATCCCCTGACCCGCAAGTATCAGCCAACCGAATTCGTTGCGACCGTCGACAAATCCGGCCGGACGGCGTCGGCGGAGGTGACTCACTTTACCAAGTATGTAGCCTCATTAGCGACAACCGGGGTGACGATTTCGAACATCGATCCATCCACGGTGTCGATCGGAGATACAATAACGATCAGCGGCACTGGCTTCTCCACCAACAAACAACAAACGGCGGTCACGTTTGCCGGCGCCAACAGCACTTCGATCCAAGGCGCTGTGCTGACGGCCTCGACGACCTCGATCCAGGCGGTGGTGCCGGTGGGCGCCGTTACTGGGCCGGTTATCGTGCGTGCCTTTAAAAATGGTACTTCGACTGGTTACGCAATCACGGTCCTCGGATCCCCCAACCCCGCTCCGGGAACCATTTCCATCTCGCCTTCGACCGCAGTGGTAGGAACCCCATCGGTCGATGTGCAAATCGCCGGAACAGCCTTTGTAAGCAACTCGGTTGTCAAATATGACGGAAATTCGATACCGGCCACTTTTGTCGATCAGACGTTGCTCAAGGTGACTCTGGGCTCGCTGTCCACTGCAGCGATCCATCACATCAATGTCGTCAACCCGGCCCCGGGCGGAGGCACTTCCAACACCGTCGACTTTACGGTGACAAATACGCCCACTTCTGGTGCTCTGAGCATTGTGACCCCGCTTACGCTTGACAAAACAGTAGTGATCGCCGGCCAGACGCTTAATGCGACAGCGACATATAAAAACACGGGCGGTTCGGCCGTTACGGTCAACGGCATAGCGGTTGGCGGGCGGCCACCGGGAGGAACCAATGCCGGAGGTCCTTATGATGATCTCTCACCACAGTTGGGAGTAACAACGGTCCAGCCCGGAGCAACGTTCCAGGTATTGGCCTCGCGCGCGTTTACGAGTACCGATCCCACGGGCGCATGGTATTCCTTTGTGACCTACCAGGATGCTTCCTCGGCTTGGCATGACGGGCCGAGCGTCAACTTCACGGTATCGGCACCATCCGCAACGAATCAGCCGCCGGCGGTCAACGCTGGTTCCAATCAGAGCATCACGCTGCCGGCTGCGGCCACTTTGAACGGCACGGTTACCGACGACGGCTTGCCTGCCGGCAGCACGCTCACCCAAACGTGGTCTAAATTCAGCGGCGTGGGCACAGTCACTTTCGGCAATGCGACCTCGTGGAGTACCGTTGCCAGTTTCTCCACCGCCGGCTCCTACATACTGCGGCTGACCGCTAGCGACGGTGCGCTCTCCAGTTCCGCCGACGTCACGATCACCGTGAATCCGGTGTCGACCACGAACCAACCGCCGGTCGTCAACGCCGGACCCGATCAGACCATCACCCTGCCCGCCTCGGCCAGCCTCAACGGCACAGCCACCGATGACGGATTGCCCACCGGCAGTGTGCTCACCAAAACCTGGTCCAAAGTGAGCGGCCCCGGCACCGTGACCTTCGGCAACATCAACGCTCTGAGCACCACCGCTAGCTTCTCCACGTCCGGATCCTACGTGTTGCGGCTGACGGCATCCGACACGGCACTGTCCAGTTCCAACGACATCACCATCGTTGTCAATCTGGCTGCCCCTTCTTCAAGTCTTTTGGCGGCCTACGCCTTCGACGAGGGCAGCGGCAACCTGACGTCGACGACCTCAGGCAATGCCGCCACCCTGCATAACGCCAGTTGGACTACTGGCAAATTCGGGAACGCGGTGTCTTTCAATGGCAGCTCCAGCTATGTGGAAGACCCGGCTATTAGTGCTTTAACTCCCGGAGCGACCGCAACATTTGAGGCTTGGGTTTACCTGAGGAGCACTCCAACAGAGCTTGTCTCAGTCCTGAACAAGTGGAGCCAAACCGCGGATGATGAATATCTATTGGGTATCAATCCGGATGGAACTACCTTCTTTGCTTGGCAGACTACCGGCGGCGGTGCTTATGGAGGCTCATCGTATAGCGATGTAGGAGGCGCCACCGCAATAGCACTTAATACTTTGACGCATATTGCCGTCGTTAGAAACGGGGCCAATATAACTTTCTACGTCAATGGCACTCCTGACATATCGCTGAACGTCATGGATACAAATCCATTCCGCACCGGCATAAATTCATTGAGGATCGGAGGTCAAGGGCGCGGAGGAGTAAATCGTTATATCGACGGCAACATCGATGAAGTGCGAATTTACAATAGAGCGCTTACCCAAGCCGAAATCCAGTCTGACATGTCTACACCCGTTGGCACACCGACGAATCGAGCGCCAGCCGTCAGCGCTGGATCCGGTCAAACCATCACGATGCCCAATTCGGCCAGTTTGAACGGTACGGCCACAGATGACGGATTGCCTGTCGGAAGTGTACTGAAGACGACCTGGAGCAAGGTGAGCGGTCCGGGTACCGTCACGTCTGCCAACGTCAACGCTCTGAGCACCACGGCTAGCTTCTCGGTGGCCGGTAGCTACGTGCTCCAACTCGCTGCCACCGACGGCGCGCTCACTAGCAGCTCCAGCGTCACCATCACTGTCAATGCCGCTGGCGTAAATCAAGCTCCCACCGTCAATGCCGGTCCGGATCAGACCATCACACTGCCGGCTTCCGCCACGTTGAGCGGCACGGCTTCCGATGACGGTTTGCCCACGGGCAGCACGCTGACGACAACCTGGTCGAAAGTCAGCGGCCCCGGCACGATCACCTTCGGCAATGTCAACGCTAAGAGCACGACCGCCAGCTTCTCCACGTCCGGCACCTATGTGTTGCGGCTGACCGCATCCGACAGTGCTTTGTCCAGCACCGACGACGTGAACATCGTTGTGAAAGCATCAAGCGGGTCGCTGCCCGGTCTTACCGATACTGCCACTCATTTGCCGCCCTCCAGCGGTCTGTATGCGTATAACAGCTTCAAGCCCGGCACAACGGGTTTTCCCACACTCGGTCAGACTTATGTGGATCCGGTGTTTGGTTCCACGATCCGGCGAATCACCGCCGATTACCCCAAGCAAACGGAGACTCAAATCTATTCGGCAAACGCTTGGTGGAATGCCGATAGCACGCTGTTCGTCCACAGGGCAGCGGGTGCCTACCGGGCTATCAATGCCACCACGGGCGCACTGGTTTCTGTCTTGCCGACCAGTTCACTCATTTATGACAATTCGTTCGACCCGGTCAACCCGAGCATTTGGTATTACTTCAGCGGAAGCTCGATCCGCCAGTACAACGTAACCACGGGAGCGGATGCGCTGGTTAAAACGTTTCCAGCGACCTTAGAATCTCTAGGGGGATCGGCGGATTGGATCGATCGGACCGGACGCTATTGGCTTGTCGTCTATGGCGGTGCGGCCCACATCTGGGATAAACAGACCAACACGATCTATTCAGGCAGCGTTAACGTCAGTGGGATTGGTGGAGGTTGGGTCGGCATCACGCCCAGTGGGAACAACATCGTGATCAGTACGACTTGGGATCACTGGTCCTATGGAATCAACCACGCCACGCAAAGCTTGTCGAGTTCCGGTAAGCTGTTCTGGTCGCTGTGTGGGGACCACGGCGATGTGATTTCGCCCACGGACGGCAAGGATTATTTCATTACATCGGAATGCTGGGATGTCGGGGCCGTCTATCGCGTGGACATTACCATTGCCCAAGACAATAGTACGGATGCGGGAAGGCAAAAACAAAGAGACGATAACGTCATGTTGTTAGCGACAGGATTTAACTCGGCTGGAGGTCCAGAGCATTATACTTGTGCGTCGAAGGGGACAAATCAAAACTGGTGTTATGTTTCAGTTGAAATAAACGATGACCAATTTAACAATCAAGGTCCTTGGAGTCGATTCAAACAAGAGATCATTGCGTTTCAACTTGTTTCGCCGTATACCGTCCGCCGTTTGGCGCATCACCGGTCACGCCAACTCAATTGTCCGAGTTGTGCCTTCGGTGGGTACGAATACAGTCCGCGCCCCAGCGCCAGTTGGGACGGACTCAAGGTAGCCTGGGCGTCCAACTTCGACTACAACGGAAGTCCTGCGGAATACGCGGATATCTATGTCATCGAAACGCCTCAGTTGGCGGAGTCCACACCATTAGTTTCCCCTTCATACCAGCTCGCGATGGCGGACCTAACAAATGGAAACACTAGCGTGGGTTTGGTAGCTCCCATTCCAAGTTTGAGTCTGCAAGGGGTGAGCGGCACCCCCATCCCGGCCGGCCACCTTGATCGCGTCGCAGAATGGGAAAGAGTCTATGCCGCTGATTTACGCCAGGGCCGGTGGAAACCTCAAAAAACCGAAACCCGCTACGAAGCGGCAAGCAGTACAGGCTTTGCTTCAACTTCTATGACCCGTCTTTCCCGGTGGGTAGTCGACAGAGGATGGCCTGTTTCGAATGGAGGAAAATCAGGTTGAGCGGGTTGGCTCAACCCGACTTCTCTCCTTGCTGGAGGTCAGGCGTTCCAAACGATTAAACCGAGTAGGCCGTAGCAGAACTGGGTTGACAGACCGACCTGTGATTTTTCTCTGCATGTCCTTGTTAGCTCTAGCGCGGCCTGTGGCCGCAACCAAGTTGGGGATGGGCACAAAACTATTACAACTTGTGCCGCAGCCTGCGCGACCCTACAAGGAAATCCCAAACTTGAAGCCGCTGTACCGGATACTGGACGGCACAGTTCGCGTAACACGGTGAGAATCAACTCCGGCGGTCCGTTCGAGGGCCGGCTGCGGGTCAAAGTTGTCGTTCCGCGTGGCTACTCCCTGCACGGGCCTCCGGTTGACCTTCAATCAAATTCATATCAAAAATTCAGTAGCTCTTGATCTTCTCGTTTACATCAGCGAGAATGTGGACCGCTTAGGACGCAGGGGTAGCCTATCACTGGCAAGTATATGTTCCCGCGCTATCGCAGGATGCACAAGTGGAGACGCAGGGTCGCGGCCATTTGAGCTAGTGTTGTAGCTGGGGGCTATTTCTGAGATGACTCGCCCGTGGCGTTCCGCGAAATGAATGATGGAACGTTCATGAATATCCTTCTCGTCAGTGCCGGTCCCTGTTGTCCACCGACCGCGGGTAACCGCATTCGCATTCTCAATCTGATGGTACGGCTGGCGCGGCGCCACCGCATCACGTTCATTTGCTGTGCCACGGACCCTGGCGAGGCCGCCGAGACGCGATCTTGCCTCGGCGACCACGGTATTGAGACCATTCTGGTTACTGATCCACGGCCGCCGAAACACGGTCCCCTGTTCTACGCGCGTCTGGCGGCCAACCTACTGTCATCGCTGCCGTACTCAGTGAGACGCTACGAGAGTGCTAAACTTCGTCAGACCATCGAGGAACAGGCATCTCGGCGGGCAATTCATCTGTGTCAGGTGGAATGGTTTCCATACGCTCGTGATCTGCGCCGCCTTACGGGCATTCCCACCGTTGTCGTGGCTCACGACGTTGTTTCCATGTTGTGGCAGCGGCACTACAATGCCGAGCGGCAGCCGCTGAAGCGCTGGTACATCCGCCAGCAGTGGCGCAAGTTCGAGCGATTCGAGCGGGAGGTGTACGCTGACGCCGATCGCGTCGTAGCCGTTAGCCCAGAGGATGCCCGTATTCTAAGTGAGCGAATGGGAGTCGCGGCAGTGGACGTGGTCGATAATGGAGTGGACAAGGACTACTTTGCGGCGGTGTCGGGGCAGCGCGAACCGGGGCGCATCCTTTTTCTGGGCACCCTGGAATCGCGGCCGAACCTCGACGCGGTCCGGCAGATGCTCGACCGGGTCTTTCCCGCAGTGCTGGCACAGGAACCTTCGGCCCGCCTTTGCATCGTCGGCCGCAATCCACCCGATTGGCTAAGGCGGCGCGTGCGCGACTGCAACGGCGTGCAGTTGCACGGAAGTGTCGCCGACGTGCGGCCGTTCATGGGCCAAAGCGGGGTGATGGCGGTGCCGCTGCGCATCGGCGGCGGCTCGCGGATCAAGATCCTCGAGGCGCTGTCGGCAGGATTGCCCGTCGTGTCCACGCGCATCGGCGTAGAAGGGCTCTCGTTGACGCCAGGCGAGCACTTGGATGTCGTGGAGGACTGTACGGCCTTGGCGGGGGCGCTGGTCAAAGTGATCCGCAACCCCGAGCGTGCCTGCCATATGGCGGAGCGGGGGCGGCAAGTCGTGCGCAAGCGCTACGACTGGGACGTGCTGGCGGACAAGCTCGAGCAGTCCTGGCAAGAGACTCTCCGGCGCTGGGTGCCCGGGGATAAGAAATCAGAACTTACGGGATGACTACTCGGATAACTACGTCAACCAATTATCGTGTCGGCCTCGTCGGCGCCGGCCACATCAGCGAGTTCCACGTGCGGGCGCTGCGACGGCTGCCCAACGTCACCCTTGTCGGCGTGACCGACCTCGACCTCTGCCGCGCGCAAGCTCTGGCCGAGCGCTTCCGTCTGCCGGGCGCTTACCCGTCGCTGGATGCGCTTGCG
>QHXC01000698.1 GCA_003222815.1 Acidobacteriota bacterium
CGCCGCCGGTCTGTCTCTCCCGGGAGATGTCCGCGCGTTCGACGTGCGCACGGGCGCGCTGCGGTGGACGTTCCACGCGATCCCTCGCCCGGGCGAATTCGGCAACGACACGTGGCCGAGCGGCTCCTGGGAACGTGCGGGCGCAGGCGGCGTCTGGACTGCGATGAGCGCCGATGAGGAGCTCGGCTACGTGTACCTGCCGACCGAATCGACAGCCACGCAGCCGCAGGCAGGGGATTTCTATGGCGGCGCGCGGCCTGCGACCAGCCTCTTCGAAAACGGAATCGTGTGCCTCGACGCGAAGACAGGCAAACGGATCTGGCACTTCCAGTTCGTCCATCACGGACTCTACGATTGGGATACGCCCGCAGCCCCCACTCTCGTCGATATCACGGTCGACGGCCGGCGCATCAAAGCCGTCGCGCAGGTGACAAAGCAAGGGTTCGCCTTCGTGTTCGATCGTGTCACAGGCGTGCCGGTATGGCCGATAGAGGAGAAACCGGTCCCCCAGGGTGGGGTGCCAGGTGAATGGTATTCTCCCACGCAGCCGTATCCCTCTAAGCCCCCGGCATATGAGCCTGGGGATGTCACTGTCGATGAACTCGTCGACTTCACGCCGGAACTGCGGCAGGAGGCAGTCAAGATCATCAGTCAGTACCGCTACGGATCTCGTTTCATGCCGCCGTCCGTCCGGGACTCAGATCCGGGTAGTACGAGGGGAACCATCCAGCGAATGGGGACGATCTCGACAACCTGGAACGGTGCCGGTTTCGATCCGGATACTGGAATTCTATACGTGCCGTCGGTGCAGGACCCCGGAATCATCGAAATGGTGAAAGCCAACGACGGCAAGAATGAATGGATTCTGAACCCCCTTGGTCTGTCATACGGGCCGTATCTGCAGGGTCCGCGCGGACTGCCGACGCCTTTCAAGCCCCCATATGGCCGGCTGACCGCCATCGATCTGAACAAGGGGACGATTCTCTGGGCAGTGGCCAATGGGAACGGACCGCGGGATCATCCGGCGATCAAGCACCTGAAGCTTCCTCCTCTCGGACAGGGCGGTCGTGCTTCACCGCTCGTGACCAAGACGATGGTCTTTCTGGGGGAAGGCGGAAATGATGGTGTCGCAGGACTTCCCCCTGGCGGCGGAGGCAAGATGTTCCGCGCGTACGACAAAGCATCAGGCAAAGTGCTGTGGGAGATGGAACTGCCCGGGGGAACGACGGGGGCTCCGATGACCTACATGCTGAACGGCAAGCAGTACATCGTCGTGGCGACAGGGTGGAGGGACACGCCCGGTGAGTTGATTGCGCTCGCGCTCCCGTAGGACCGTGAGTCTACAGTCTGTGCGCTTGAACAACTCTCGCCTCCGGGCGAGGGTTGTTCAAGTCCTCGCGTCGCGGCGCCTCGATTCGCCTCGGTCTACCCCGCCCATCCAGATTCCAGCTCCATGCCGTAAAATGGTCCTTATGTTGAGGTGCTTTGCTCGCGGGTCGTCCAAAGCTTGCGGCTAAGCACGGATTCTTTCCGGCTCCTACGCCGCCCCCACTGGGGTTTGCGCTTGAAGGACTAACCGTATGCGAAAAGGGTTTACGAGAAAACCGCAAGGAGATGAGCCCTCCGCGCGAGTCAAGAACTACATCACGCCGAGCGGCCTGCAGCGCCTCAAAGACGAGCACCGTTTTCTGCTCACCAGGGAACGGCCGGCAGTGACCAAGGTAGTGGCGTGGGCCGCGAGCAACGGCGATCGCAGTGAGAACGCCGACTATCAGTACGGCAAGCCAGGAGATTTTCATGCGTTTACTGGCGGCAACGGCAATCGCCGCACTCATAGCTTCGCTACCCAGTTTCGGCCAGACTCCGCCATCAAACCCCATCCCGCCCAAGCGCATGGCCGTTCATCGCCGCGTGAACAATCTTGAACAAAATGAACAATCATACGGCGGTCGGCCAGTTGTTCACATTGTTCATGCCTGTTCCTGCGCTGGTGAACAAGTAATGCGCAGTAGAGATTGAGCTTAGATACATTGTTGATTTTGTTCAGAAGTTTGGCTGCCGCGCACCCGGTGGCCTCGCGGACCGGTCGTCATCCGTTTACCATCATTCGAGCAAGTCACGCCTTACAACGGTGGTTCCAATTTTAGCGATCCTACCGTCAACCCTCGATATAACCGCGACGAATGGCTTCGTCTCTTGCCCTGATGGAGGCGACCCCCTGACCGTCCAGAGATCATTTTCGAAATCCGCCTGGAATGGTTTCTGTTCTTCCACAGCGGCTTCGCCGTACATCACGAGCCACACCGCTTCGGCGATGCGCTTTGCCGTTTCAGGATCAGGCACACAGCCGGCTTTCGGCAAATGCGGCGGTATTTGGACAATCTGTGGCATTGAAGCAAGCGCAATCTTTACTCGCGTCGGAGCCAAGGCTGCGAAACTATCTGTTTCGCGAAGCATGCCAAGGAGAAGGTGCTCTGTACTAATGTGAGAGTGATGGAGACGTTCTGCCTCCTCTGCCGCATATGCCAAGATACGCTTACACTCGTTAGAGAGAGGAAGATCCACGCTGGTAGGCAGCTTTTCCCCGATCGTGACACGCTTCGTAACGTCATCACGGTCTGCGTCTCATCCCAGAGCTCAAAGCCCTTCAAGCCCTCCGGGACCAAGCGCAAAAAAAGAAGAATTCCTAATTGTTTAAGCGGCGCAAGCTTCTGGACCTTAGACTTCTACTTCTTCGGCACCTTCTGCCGCAACTCCTCGAACCAATTCACTACCGCCTGCAATTTCGTCTCGCTGGCCGCTCTCTAACTCCCTCGCCACCAGAAAAAGCTTACCGTCCGGGGCGGCGTCCCAGGGAACGTTGCCTAATGCACGCTCTCTTCCGGCGAAATCCTGGAAGTCGCCTCCGACGATGCTTCCATTGAGCATGATCTTCGCGCATGTCGCGTTTCATGGGACATGAATGGAGAGGCATGCGCGGCTGGGTCCCTTTGGATTGGGTGAAACCGCCGCGAACTTCCCAACTAGCCAAGGGCTGGCGCCCTTGATATCCGGGCTAGTGAAGATACGGTCGCGCAGTTCTTGCGTTTTGAGTGATGAGTGGTGAGTTTTCAGTAAAACCGGTTCCCGTCTTCACTCAAAACTCGGAACTCAACACTCAAAACTGCCGTTAGGCGGTTCTAACGAGATCTCATGCGTTAGAACCGGCATAACGGCCTAAAGCACGTCTCGCCTCAAAACTTGATTGGTATTGCGACGAAGTTACTCTGATTGCCCGCCGAATCAAAGATATGTATGTAAAAGCCGGCAGTATA
>QHXC01000699.1 GCA_003222815.1 Acidobacteriota bacterium
CAAATGTACCTGTCGCCCCAGGATTACTGAAGGGAGGCTGATAGGGGCCTGGGTTCGCCGAGATGAACCCAGGCGCCCACGACGGCGGGAGAGCAACACTCGTGGAACGATACGGCGGATCGCCCACAACATATCCGAACGTGGTTGAGCCGATCGTCGCCACATCGTAGTAAAGCCCGAACGCGCTGCGAATGGCTGTTTGTCCTCTTCCTGTCGGGTCGTAAGCGAACCCGACGCGGGGGCTGAAGTTCTTGAGCGACGGGTTTCGCATAGGGGGTTCCACCGTGAGCGGAGAAGTCCAGCCGGGGCCGCCAATGACGTCAACCTGAGCGCCGGGATTCCGTAAAGTAGTCTGAAGGCCTTGGGACTCCGTCACCGTCGTGTTGAATTCGTACCGCAGGCCAAGATTGAGCGTCAGCCGCGAAGTCGCGCGCCAGTCGTCCTGCCCATAGAATCCGAAGGTTTCGTACCGGAAATGGCGGCGCTCCACTCCGCCAGGTATCGCCGCGAACACTTGCGAGGGTTGATTCTGTAGAAAGGCAGGAAGTCCTCCGGCGAAATTCACCCTGCCCCGGTTCCACACTGTCTCACCGGTAATCAACTGAATGCGGTTCCCCAAGAAGCCGAATTTCAGCGCGTGTTTTCCCTTCGTGTAGAAGAGGTCGTCGCTCACGCTCCAGTAATTCTGCAAATGGTAGTTGGGAGCAGCGAAGTCCGGCCCCATCGTGGTGAAGTTCGGGTTCCCGGTGCCGTTGGACCCGATGACGATCAAACCGATGGGCTGCCCATTGGCGAACGAGACATCCGGGCCAACGACTTGCTGCCCCGTCTGAGATGGATTGACAACGGGAGCGCTTGCAGGGTTTGTCCGGCTGAAGGAAATCCGCGCCGTATTCAGAAGCGTGGGCGAAAAGATGTGGTTCTCGGAAAGGGTGATGAACTGGCTGCGGCTGGTCAAGGCGTTCTGAAACTCCTTGAAACCGTACACGCTGGCGCCGAAACCCGGCCCCGGCTGAACGATGTTGGAGTCCTCAATCGTGTAGCGCGCGAAAAGGCTGTCACTCTTGCCAAAATTGTGATCGACGCGCATCTGCCCATAGTCCACCGACTCATGCGAGAGTTGAGTGTAGTTGGTGTCGGCGGGATCGTAGAGCGCCAGCAGGGGCCGTATTGCCGGGTTCACCGTTATGGGACTGCTGATCAGTCCACCGCAATCGGCGGGGGTCACGGTGTAGCTTGAGCCATTCGGATTGCCTTGGGCGACGGTGCGCGTCCCGTTGGCCACGCACGCAGCGGGAATCCCCTTGGCGATCACAGGGTTCCCCTTCACCTGCCTCAAACCTTCGTATACACCCCAGAAAAACGTCTTGTCTTTCTGGATCGGACCTCCGAAAGCGCCGCCAAAATTATTCCGCTGATACGGTGGGCTTCGCCTGCAGGAGGATGCATTGGAGGGGTTGCTCGCCAGGCACTGCTCGTAGGAGTAATCGAAGAAGTTCCTGGCATCAAGGACACGGTTCCGCAGGTATTCGAATACATCGCCGTGAAACTGATTGCTTCCGCCCTTGCTGACAATTGTCATTTGGCTGCCCATGTTCATGCCGTATTCGGCGCTGAAAGCGTTCGTGATGACCTTGTATTCGCGGATGCCATCCAGCCCCAGCGTTGTGCCCACGGCCGAAGCGCCGTTGTAGCCGAGAACGTTCTGCGTGGGCGTTCCGTCCAGCAGGAAATTGTTTGAGATGATGGGCGCGCCGTTGCTGCTATAGATAGTGCCCCCTGCGCCGCCGCCAAGCTGGATCACCACGGTGTTTTGTGAGATGCCCGGCTGGAGAAGCCTCGCCGCTGACCACCACCTCCTGCAAAATGGTCCCCACCTCAAGCGAAAAGTTCAAGACCGCTTCCTGGCCAACGTTGAGAACCAACCCCTTCTGCGTGGTTGCCTTGAACCCGGACAGCTCGACTCTTAGGTCATAGTGACCCACAGGCAGCGCGGCCAAACGATACCCGCCGGTCTCATCGGTCGAGATCGAGCGCGATGTGCCCGTCTCCACGTTCTGGGCCGTGACCATCGCACCGGGGACTAACGCGCCCGAAGCGTCCTTCACAGTTCCCAGAATTGTCCCGGTCGGCAATTGCGCGAAAACCGGAACCGCCGCTACGAACAGGACCAACCCCAAGACAAACACTGCAACGCGACAGCCCCAACGAACACCTCCAAACACTCTGCCCATGAGTTTCTCCTCTCTGTTTTGCAGTCTGATCTTCGCCTAGATAATTCGGTTACGCATCCTCTCAAGGCTGAAATTCGGGGTAAGGACGATCAGCTTTAAGCAGTAGACGCTACGAAATAATCCTTTTTCTTACGGCGTAGAGGATAATGTCCGCGGTGCTGTGCAGGCCAAGTTTTTGCATGAGATTGGCACGATGGCTTTCAATAGTCTGAGGGCTAAGGTTCAACAGAACAGCAACATCTTTGTTCGTCTTGCCCTCAGCAAGGAGCTGCAACACTTC
>QHXC01000696.1 GCA_003222815.1 Acidobacteriota bacterium
ACCGACCGCGGCATATCTTTCAGCCACCCACGGGCCGGAATACAGCAACTCCGCCGCTTCGCGAAACACAGTGAAGTCGATCTTTGCAGGCACGCCTCCGAGTGCCCCGAGCTTCTCGATCGCCTTTCGATAAAGCAGGGGCGCCTCATCATCGCCGAAAAATTTCAGTTGCGCGTCTTCGGGCACTCCAAATCGAAAAGGTCCGCTCAACCACGGCGCTGCTCCTGCGCCCGGTGTGAAGGTGCGCGAATATGGATCATCCGGATCGAAGCCCTGTAAAAGTCTCCACAAACTCTGCGCATCGCCGGCGGTTCTTGCAAAGATCGAAACACAGTCGAGCGACCGGCACGCCGGTACGACGCCGTTCGCACTCAGCAGCCCGCGGGTGGGTTTCAATCCGATGAGATTGTTGAATGCCGCGGGCACTCGTCCGCACCCGGCCGTGTCCGTGCCGAGTGAGAACCACAAGACCTGTTGCAAACTGATCCATGTTCGTCTTGCCGATGAGAATCGCACCGGCATCGATCAGCCGTTGCACAACCGGCGCAGTGCCGTCCGGTTTGTACGCGAAGGATGGACAACCCGCCGTGGTGTGCATGCCGGCCACATCAAAATTGTCTTTTACCGCAAAGGGAATGCCTCCGAGCGACAGTGCCGTGTCGACGGCCATTGCCCGTTCGACAGCATCATCTCGGCTCACTAAGGAGATCCATACCGGGCGCTCGCCCTCGGATCGAATCTGATTGAAGATCTCCTCAACGACACGTCCTGGACTGGTTTCGCCCGTCCGGTAGCTTTCACGCAAATTTGCGATTGTCATCATGAGTACACCCGAAGAGTTGCCAGATTTTGGCCGGCCATGACCATTCCGCCCCGCGAGCAGTGGACCACTTCGACGACGCCATCTTCAGGAGCGGCCACAATGAATTCCATCTTCATTGCTTCGAGCACGATGATCCTCCCACCTGCCCCCACGCGTTGTCCAGGCTCGACGGCGACCTGCCACACGCTTGCTGTCATCGGCGACCGCACAGCTTCGCATCCATCGGGAATCTCCGTGGCTGCTGCGGGCGAGGGGTCTTCGAGCGGATGTCCAGCGAGTACTTGCCTTGGGGGAACGCCTCGCGCATTTCGAGCAACCCTGCGGCAGTGACGGGGAAGAATCGAATCTGATCGAAAAACCGCAGCAACCACGGCGTACCGGGCATGAATTCCACCGTCGTTCGATGCGTGTTCCAGAACACGTCCTCTACCGTGATACCATGTAGTCACGTGAAGATAGTGGAGGTCACATGAAAGAGCGGACCGTCGGAGTGCGCGAGTTGAAGGCGAATCTCAGCGCCTGTCTCCGCTACGTCAAGTCTGGCGACACGATCGTCATCAGCGAACGCGGAAGGCCTATCGGACGTATCTGCCCCATCGAGATGTCTCTCCAAGACCGGCTCCATGAGGGTGTTCGATCGCGGCACTGGTCGTGGAACGGACGAAAATGGCTGCCGTCGGCATCCCGCGTCAAGCCTGGCAGCAGGGCTCTCGTTTCGGATCTATTGTTGGAAGACCGCGCATGATTCTGTACCTGGATTCCAGCGCCATCGTAAAACAATACGTTGTCGAAACGGGCTCGGCGGAAGTCCGGCAGGCTGTTACGGAATCCGAGATTAATGGAACCTCTGTCATCAGCCACGCGGAAGTCATCGCCACATTCCGAAAGACCGTTCGTGCAGGCGTTCTCCGGGAGGAAGAAGCGGTGAAACTGAGACGAAGCTTCGATCGGGGATGGCCGGATCTCGTGCGAACCCGAGTGACGGAACGCCTGATCCGTCACGCCTCGACATTAGCCTGGACGTTTGGATTGCGAGGCTACGATGCGGTCCACCTTGCATCTGCGGCGGCATGGCGGCAGGCGCTCGGCCGTGAC
>QHXC01000215.1 GCA_003222815.1 Acidobacteriota bacterium
AGCCGGAGGCAGGGACGATTTGAGGTACATCGTTCAAGTGAGCGCGGTGTGTCAGTGTTGCTTGCGACTGGTCGAGCGTCGCCGCCGGATAGGTCAGCTCGTATGAGGCTCCGGGGTTCACGATGTACTCATAGGATGGACCGGTGATTGGCGAGCCATCGGAATTCCTGGCGATCGGCAGCGTGATGGTCGTATTGAAATTGGCCGTACTCGTTCCTGCCGAGACGTCCCAGCCACTGAACGATATCGAATAGCCCTGCGGCATCAGGAACGCGTTCGCAAGAAGCGATGCATCGGTCACAGAGCCCGGGTCCTCGCCGCCGACTCCACGATTAAGCGCGCTGATCGTTTTCCGGCCGCGATTCGGCGGCTCGTACAACATTTTATGATTGCCCTTCGTAAGGTCGATCGGCTTCAGGATATAAAAGTCGAAAGAGTACTCGACCTTGCCATTGGCGTTTCTCGGTGCCAGGCGCAGATCGACAATGATCGCATTTTTCGGATCATTTGGATCGAGTTCGCCAAATGCCTTGCCAACGATCTTCTCGTACTGCCCAACACCCGGCCATGAGTAACCGCCAAAAGCCGGAGAGTCTTTCGCCGTGATTTGAATCTTCCTCACATGCGCGTAGGCCGGCGCCGTCACATAGATCGCAGCGGCCGTCACCAGGACGCACGCAAAGCCGAATCGCATGAACGCGGTAAAACGCGCCGTAAGTTTAGGTGTCATGAATCGAGCACGTTATCAGGAATATTGCAGAGCGTCAAACATTTGAGATGAACAGATGAACAGTAGCGGGTCTGCCCAGTGGCAGTCGCGTCGAAACCGAGCCCTTCATGAACGGAACAGGGATATAATCCGCGAACGGTACAAGTACAAAAGTAAAAGAAAGGGGCGATCATGTCATTACGCATGGGACGCATCATTCAGCGATCTTATTGGGTCCTCGGCGCGACCCTCACGGTACTCCTTGCCGGGGCTCCCCCTGCGCAGGCGCACGTGAAGAAGATTGTTGTTGAAAAGAAGGTGTCGCCGGCATTCGACGGCGCCTCGTTCGGCGCCGCTGGTCAGTACGAGACACTGGCGGGGCGCGCGTTCGGTGAGCTCGACCCGGCCGATCCGCACAACTCCCTCATCACGGATATCCGCCTGGCGCCGAAGAACGCGAACGGCAAAGTCGAGTACATCGCGAGCTTTTATCTGGTGAAGCCGATGGACATGTCGAAAGCCAGCCGCCTGATGTGGCAGGACGTGCCAAATCGCGGGGGCCGGATCACGATCTCACCCGCCCAGCGCAACGATGGTGACATCGGTTTGAGCAGCGGATGGCAGGGAGACAATTCAGGCCGGACCGTGCCCGCCGACGATAACGACTGGGTAACCGTGCCGATTGCGAAGAACGCCGACGGGTCGCCGGTGACCGGACTCGTGCTCGGACGGATTGTGAACGCGAGCGGCGTCGATTCGCGCCCGATGATCGTCAATGCGAACCCGGTGCCCTACAAACCGATGACGTTGGATACGACCAGGGCCACGCTGACCACGCATCGCGCCGAGACGATGGACGGCAAGATCACCGAGGGCCCGGCCATCGCGAGCAGCGATTGGGCGTGGGCGAAATGCAGCGCGACCAACCCATTTCCGGGGACACCGGACCCGACGCAGATCTGCGTGAAGAACGGGTTCGATCCGAAGCTGCTCTATCAGGTGGTGTTCACCTCACAGGATGCGTACGTGCTCGGCATCGGCTTCGCGGCGTTCCGCGACGTCGCGTCCTTCTTCAAGTACGAGACCAAAGATGACGCGGGCACGCCGAATCCGGTGGCGGGCAACGTGGCGTGGGTCATCAGCCGGGGCCAGTCGCAGTCCGGCAACTTCCTGCGCGCGATGATCCACCTGGGCTTCACCGAGGACGAGAAGAATCGCAAAGTCTACGACGGCTCCTGGCCCATCATCGCCGGCAAGCGAGTGACGCTGAACACGCGGTTCGCGCTGCCCGACGGCGCGGGAAAACTCTATGAAGCCGGTCCCGAAGGCCCACAGTGGTGGAATGACTGGCCCGATCCCGTTCGCGGGCTCCCGGCGAAGGGAATTCTCGACCGGTGCACGGCGAGCAATTCCTGCCCGAAAATCGTCGAGCACTTCGGCGCGGCGGAGATGTGGGGGCTGACGCTCAGTCCGGCTTTCGTGGGGACGTCCACCGAGAAGGACATCCCGCTGCCTGCCAACGTGCGCCGATACTACATCCCAAGCACGCAGCACGGCGGCGGACAGGGGGGCTTCAACGTCAACCCGCCGAACGCGCCGATGTGCCCGGGGCCGAACTTCGGCGTGGGCATGTTCGCCGCGAATCCGGTTCCTCACACGGAGACCGTCAGCGCGCTCCGCTACCATTTCCGGAACTGGGTCATGAAGGACATCCCGATGCCCGCGAGTGTCTATCCGACGCTGGCGAATCGGAACCTCGTCGATCCAACCAAGGAGGCGGTCGGATTTCCAACCATCCCCGGCGTACCGGTCCACGCGCCGACCGGCCTGATCAACCCCGTCCTCGATTACGACTGGGGTCCGGAGTTCAACTACCTTGACGGCTCAGGCGTCCGGACGAAGGTTCCGCCCACAATCAAACGCGCGATTAAGATGAAGGTGCCGCGCGTGGATGCCGACGGCAACGAGCTCGGCGGCGTGCCCGTTGTTCTCCGCGAGGCGCCGCTCGGCACCTATCTTGGCTGGAACGTCGTGGCCGCGGGGTTCAACCAGGGCAAGCTCTGCAACTATGCCGGCGGGATGATTCCGTTCGCCAGGACAAAGGCCGAGCGGGATGCCACCGGCGATCCACGTCTGTCGCTCGAGGAGCGTTACAAGAATCACGATGGCTACATCGCGGCAGTGCGCGCGGCGGCGGCGAAGGCCGTTGCGGCCGGCTTCCTGCTCCAGCCGGACGCCGACAAACTTATCGCGGACGCGGCAAGCAGCAACGTGCTGAGTCCGTTGAGCAGCAGCCGTTAGATCGGACTTTCCCGGTTTACGCCGGTTCCGCGAGGTCAGGATCGAATTTTGTCGATTGGCTTGAAGATGGGTACAAACGCGAAACGCGGGCTAAAGCCCACGTTCCTGGAGTTTGGCGAAAAACACCTCCAACTCTCCGTCTGGCTTGGCGAGCTTACTTTTTGTCGCCGCCGATTGCCCGTCGAAACACCGTTTGGTTGAAGTCCTGGTAATCGGATGGTACGCAGAAGTTTTCCCACAACTCCGTGCCAGGGACCAGCTTGATCGTGGCCTTCGGGGTTACCCATGGCTGCGTATAAGTCTTGGGATCGATGATGGTGAGTTCGGACTCCAGCGTGCCGTAGTCCAGGCGCTTATAGCGTTCCACGACCTTCATCTCGTCGCTGTGCGTCCAGCCTCCGTCGGGATTGCTTTGGGTAAGCCAGGACCTTTCGTCATAACCGTTCGACTCAACAACGAAAGTATCACCTTCCCAATGGCCGACGTTCCATCCCATCCAGTGCGGCTCCGGCGGCTCCGCGGGAAGCTTCCGCCCGTCCGTCCAGATCGTTCGCCAAGTATGGTCCAGTTCGAAGACTTGAAGCACTCGGTCGGGCAGCATCACGAATTCAAATCCGTAATTGTATGTGTACAAGCGCGGCCATCCATACGGATCGCAATTGATCGGGCTGCCTGCACCCCGCCCGGAAGTGTCTTTGGAGTGAAGCGGGGTCCCGTCCGGACCCTTATCTCCGAATGTAGTTTCGCGCTGTTTCTTTCCCCACTCCGTCAGAGCGGGCATGTTCCTCGGATTGAATGCGTTTGCTACACCGTCATAGCCCCACACTCCCGACAAGTCCTTCGGATTGAAGGCGTGTCCGTCTACTTTGTAGTCTCGCCATGCGTTGGCCCGGTCGTTGTTGTTCTGACACCGTGGGCAGTTTCCCCAACCGGGCGGCGGTGGGATCGACGGCAGGGCTGTGCGAGCTGCCTGCGCCAGCGCGGTCGAGGAGAAAGCCAGCACCACCACTAAAAACATAATCGTGACGATGATTCGATGTCGCATTTGAGTTTTCCTATTCGTGTCCTGGTTGTTTATTTTCGTCGGTAATATAACCGCCACGAAGCGCAGAGTGTCAACATTTATCAGTGGGGACAAGCCGCAACCAAAATCTGAGCCGCGAATTGCGCGAATGACGCGAATGGGCCGCCCGCAATTACTGCAATGTGGGCAATTCTGTGCGGCCCATTCGCGTCATTCGCGCAATTCGCGGCAAAAAAACCTTCGCAAAAATCCAAGAAACCCGCCATTAGTAGTAAAGGGCTAGGTCCCCAATTTCAGAAGAAATACTTTAAGGCGAACTGCATGATCCTCGGATCCAGAGCACCGGTGACTTGACCGAAAGCGCCGCTGTTGAAATTCACTGTCAGTTTGAGGATGTCCATGCGGAAGCTGTTCGTCAGGTTAAACGCCTCGGCGCGAAATTCGATCCTTTGCCTCTCGCGCAACTGGAAGCTTCTTGAGAGAGCGACATCGAACTGCCAGGTACCAGGACCGGCAACGCTATTGGAGCCGACATTTCCGAGTGTGCCTGCGGCCGGCAGCGCGAACGCTGCGGGATTGAAATATTTGTTAACGGATTTATCGCCATAGGGATTCGGCAACACCTGGTTCACGCGCTGGTTGCCAATCCCAACGCCGGTCAACGCAATGTCCGAACTGGTGATGATGTTCAGGTAGCCACCCGAAAGTATCTTGAAGATGGGCGAAATGCGCCAGGCCGACCCCACAGCGCGCAACGTGGAGTTGGAGAACCGGGGTGTTTCGGCCACTGCCGACAAACTGAAAATATGACGTCGATCTGCCTCACAATTCCCGCGATCCAGGCTCCGGTTCTGCGGATTGAGATATCCGCCATCAGCGTTGCCCGAATTGCCGGTATTTGTCGTCACCGAGTCGCTAATGCAATGCGACCAGGTGTAATTGCTGGTGATTGTGACGCCGCGTGCGGCGCGGCGCTGAACGGAAAGGACCAGGCCGTGATAACTGGCCGTGGAGCCGCTGTCGATTCGGTTTACGGTGCCAAAGAATTTTCCGTACTGCGGATTCTCCAGAGCCAGAACACGGCGTTGGTTCGTATTCGCGGTCGCAGAGCAGGGTCCGGGAGCCGTCAGGCCGTACTGACCGGCCTGGCAGGTGCCCGGAATGAAGACGGCAGGATTGAGTTGCTGCAACGCCCACAAATGAGCGCTTTGAGTTCCAAGATAACTTCCCGATACGAGCCAATCCGAGCCAACTTGCCGCTGCAGGCTGAGATTCCACTGAGAAATCATCGTGTTCCGGGTGTTATAGTCCACAGCCGTCACGACGGCGTTGAGCGGCCATGGCGTATTGCGGTTCCAGTCTTTTCCGAATGGCACCGGGAAGGGATCTCCACCCGGATAGGTTGCCCACGGGTTGTCCAAATTGACACCGGTAATGACATTCCGTTGACTCGTTGGCGGCGCGTTGCTCAGGCCGACCTGGTAGAACGAGGAAGGATAATCGTAAAAGGTTCCCAACGACGCCCGAATCGACGTGCGGCCATTTCCGGACACGTCCCACGCCAATCCTAGACGGGGCGAAAAATTCCACCACCGGTCTTTCATCATCGAATGGCCCGGAACTCCCGGATCGCCGGCAAAGAACAAACCCGGAGGCGCAGCCAGCAGCTTGTCGCTTTTAATGCCCTTTACAAGCGCATCGTGATCGTAATGGATGGTGCTGCCATCCCGGTTAATGGAGGCAAAGAACGGCTCCCAACGCACACCATAATTGAAAGTCAGCTTCCGAGTTACCTTCCAGGTGTCGCCGAAATATGCCCCGGCGTATTTGTCCCTCTTGAGCGTGGGCGCCGGTGTGCCCATTGTCCATTGAGCTACATTCCCCATCAAATAATCCGCCAGTCCCAAATTGGTTGTCTGGCCGGAGAAAGTCGCTCGCCCATAAGAATAGAAATCGGAGTAAGAGTTGATCCACCACCACGAGAGTTGTGTGCCCACAGTAAACTGGTGGTTCCCGCGAATTACACTGAGATCATCGTTGCCGCCGAAGAGGGCCATTTTCGCGCTACCGACGCCTCCGGGACTGATATTCCATCCGCCCGTCACCGTACCTGCCAGCCGCCTCGGCTGGTAGCTGAACATCTTGACTCCCATTTCGGGCCACCCGGCGTATTCCACACCGGTTCTGCCGCCAACCCATCGATTTGCCGTCAGGCGTAACGAGTTCACAACGTTCGTACTCAGGAGATAAGTATTCCCGAGACTAAATGCCTGGGTCAGCGCGTCAATTCCGAGACCCGTGGATCCGTTACTCACGCTCAGCACGTTGTGGTTCAAGGTAAACGAAGGTGGACTGAAGTTACTGTCGACCAAATATCTCCCGAATATCGAATTCCTGTCGCTCGGTTGGTAATCGATCCGGCCTATCGCCATGTGCAGGTTCGCTCGAACCTGGTTGCCGTAGATGATCCTGCCGCAGGGGTCAGAGGTCTGTGGCAGCAGTTTCGCGAAATTCAGCGCTGCTCTGCTGAGCAGCGCGGGATCGACGCGGTTGTTGACGAACGGAAGTCGCAAGGAAATTTGCCGGCCTCCGTTGCAAGCCGGTGACGCGACCTCTGTAAAGTCGCCCGCCATCATTGCCGCGTTAGGAATGAACGTGACGATGTCTGCCGGGTCCTGCCTGATCGTCGTACCCTGGTAACCGCCGAAGAAAAACACTTTGTTCTTCATCATCGGCCCGCCAATCGTTCCACCGAACTGGTTGCGCTTGATCGTGTCGCGCTTGGTGGCAAAGGCGTTCCGCGCATTGAATTTGCCGTTACGCACAAACTCAAACAAATTGCCATGAAACTCGTTCGTCCCGGACTTGGTAACCAGACCTACCGAACCTGCGGGTCTCACGCCGTTCTGGACAGCCGTGGCGCTGGTCTCGACCTTGAACTCCTGCATCGCATCCGGAAACGGCATGGACAGATACGTGTTCTCAAATGAATTGTTGTGATTGGCCCCGTCGAGCGTGTAATTCAACCCTATTGAAGATCCGCCGGCGACGGAAACACCGGTAGCGGCAAGGAAAGGATTTCTGCCACTGCCGTTGGCGGCCGCCGGCGCGACGGCCCCGGAAAGCGAGATCAACTCGTTGACGTTACGTCCGTTCAACGGCAGTTCCACGACGCGGGCGTTTTCAACTACCTGACCAATGCCCGTGGTTCGCGTTTCCACCAGGGCAGCGTTGGCCTGTACTTCGACCTGCTCGGTCACTTGACCCACTTCCAGGACCGGATTAATGACGGGACTGCCGTTGACTTGCAACACGATTCCGGTCTGCACAAACGTACGGAATCCCGGCAGGCCTGCTTCTAACCGATAGGGACCGATCGGCAAGTTCGACAGAACATAGGAGCCAGTCTCGTTCGTCACTGCGCTTCGCGCGACGCCCGTCTGGATCTGCGTCACCGTGACTTCCACGCCCGGCAAGACCGCCCCCGACTGATCCCTCACTGTTCCAGCGATCTGAGCCGTTGCCTGCGCCCAGATGTCTCCGCAGCTGAAAACTAGAACAAACATCGCCGCGAACATCGTAAGGATTGATCGTTTCATATTCCCCCACCTGGGTGTTTGGACTTAAGTGAAGCGAGTCTACCAGACGGGTTTTTTCTATCAAAAACAATCTCCAATTTCAAAAAGGAGCCGCGGCTCCATGCGGCTCAGCTGTAATCCTCCAGATCAGGCGACGGAATACCTCGTATTCTGAGACGCTGGCGAAAGGACAAGAGCGAGAGTAGTATTTTCGAATTAATGATGATTCTTCGAGACCTTCACTAAGGGGGAACACGTGGGAACCAATGTTGATTTCAAACGGCCGGATGGGAAGCAGTGTGCCGGTTACTATGGTGAACCGGAAAAGGGTAGCAAAGCACCCGGTGTCGTGCTGATCCAGGAATGGTGGGGTTTGAACAACCAGATCAAGGGTGTGGCGGACCGGCTGACGCAAGCCGGGTATCGCACGCTCGTTCCGGACTT
>QHXC01000216.1 GCA_003222815.1 Acidobacteriota bacterium
AATTCTCATCCGAAGCGGATATCGTATTGCCAAACGGCTCGCACACATGCGGCCGCTTCTCCTTTCGGATGAGAACTGAGCATTGGCAATTGAACATTGGTCAGATCCTCCCGAGCCCGCATTCTGCTGCGAGCCCCACCCTGCTTGGAACGGCCTGGCCGCCTATTTCTTGTGGCTCATGATGTAGTCTTGCGCGAACTTCCACCAGACTGGCGCCATCGCGTTATCGTCGATGAGGCCCGACGCGGCGGCCTCGATGCCCGCTTTCTCAATCGTCCACCCATCCACGAGGACTCTCTTGATCATCAGCGCCATTCCTGCACGGTGTCCGTTGCCCGAGTGGATGAAAACCGGGAAGTTGGTCGGGTCGCTGGCTGCCTTCAGAAACGGCTCGATGGGTGCGGGGTCGAGCGTCATCGGGTTGATCGCAAAGACCAGATACTTCATTCCGGCGGCTTCGGTCGCTGTACGTTCCGCGTCACCTTGAGCGCCGCCCGCGAGGTCGATCACGGTCTTGATACCGCGTTTCTTCAACGCCGGCATCGCCATCTCGCGTGATGTGATCGAACCGCCCGTCGATACTGTTTTGTCCACAAACCAGAAGTTGTTGATGCCGGGCACCGTCAAGCGTTTGCTGTTCTGTGCCCATGACAGCGCCGGCAATCCTGCGAGCATGACCAGGAGGCCGCTCCAGCGAAGTAGGTTTCGTTTCATTGGCATAATGTTAGCTGGCACAAGTCGATCATGCAAAAATTACGGAGCGCTGCCGGCCGATGAAAGCAAAACGAACAGAGATCGACTTTCCACCGCCAGTCGCGTTGGGCGCCGGCATCTTTCCGATGAAGATCCGTACAGGCGTGCGCGCGCTCAGCCGGACTCGATGTTCAGGCCAGAGCTTTTCCGTACAGCGCGAGCAAACGGCTCCATGCCTTCTCGGCCTGTGGCTCGTTGTAGACCTGCGAATCCGGAGGGCACCAGCCATGCGCGGCGCCTGTGTACACTTCGATTTCCGCGGGCAGGTTCACCTTGGCGAACGTCTCTTTCAGAACGTTCTTCTCATTGGGCGACCGCATGTCGTCGTTTGCCGCGATCGCGATGAGCAGCTGCGCCTTGGTCTTCGCCGCCTGAAGATGCGGACTGTTCGGCATATCGGTCACGAGTCCGCCGCCATGGAATGAGGCGACCGCGCCGACGCGACCCGGCACTGCGGCCGCGGTGCGAAACGCAATCGGGCCGCCCATGCAATAACCCTGCGTGCCCATCTTCCGGTTCCTGGCAACCGACGATTGCCGGTCCAGCCACCCGATGAACGCCTTCGCATCGGTCATCTGCGTCGTTTCGGTCAGAGCCTGCGCGAGAGGCAACAGCTGCGGGATTGGGGTTGCCGCGCCGGCATCCGCGGTCGGGGCTCTCTTGACGCGATAGAACGGATTCACCACAAGCACCGAATAGCCCGATTCGGCGAGCCGTTTGCCCATCCGGCGGAACGCCGGCCGCAGCCCGAAGATGTCCGGCCATACAAGGACGCCTGGAGCCGTGCCGCTCGCCGGATGCACGAAGTAGCAGTCGGCAGTGCCGTCCGGCGTCATCACGTTCACGTCCGATTCGGTCACCGTGACCGCGTTCGCGACCTGCGGCAGCATCATGGCCATACCCGCCCCCAACATGATGCCGAATTGCCGCCGTGTCACCAAACCGAGAGCCTCGTCGTTAAACCGCATTCGTACCGCGATATTCTATACCCATTTCGGTCTCCCGTAGGTGTGACAGATTCGATATAGTTACCCTATATCAAATATTTTTACAGTTTTTGAACAGAGTGTTAGGATGACTGCCAACAAACTGGCGATGGAGGCAGAATGGTGAGATTCCGCTCATGTTGCAAACGCGGCAAGCCGCAACCAAAATCTGAGCCGCGAATGGCGCGAATGGGCCGCGCGCAATTACTGCAATGTGGCAATTCTCTGCGGCCCATTCGCGCCATTCGTGGCAAAAAAATCTTCGCAAAAATCCAAAAAACCCGACATTAGTTGTACAGATGAAATGCCGGAACTCTCGCGGTAGGGTGAATCCAATGAAAACTATCTCGCAGATAATCATAGTGGCCGCGGTCGTGATGCTCGCAGCCGGACAGTTGCAGGCGCAAGGCGCCACCGCAACTATTTCCGGCACCGTCCTGGACCCATCGGCCGCCGCGATCGCCGGCGCGTCGATCACCGTCAGAAACGTGGAAACCGCGTTTACCCGAACGGTCACATCCGACGATCAAGGCCGTTACGTCGTTCCGGAGTTGCCGATCGGGGATTATGAGGTGCAGGGATCACTGCCTGGTTTTCAGACCGTCGTGCGCCGCGGGATCCTGCTCACAGTCGGAAGCCGGCCGGTGGTCGACCTGCAATTGCCCATCGGACAAGCCGCGGATACGATTAGCGTGACGGGGGAGATCTCGGAAGTCGAGACCACGTCCTCCAGCCTTTCCTCGCTCGTGAATCAGACTCAGATGCGCGAACTGCCTCTGAACGGCCGGAACTTCGAGCAACTGATCCTGCTGGCGCCCGGCGCACTGTCGTATCCCGCGGGAGGCAGTAGCGCGCTCGTCGGCCGTGCAGCGACATACGCCATTTCCGGTTCGCGCCCGGAGGGGTACGCGATCCTGCTTGACGGCGAAAACATCCAGGACTGGTGGCAGAGAGGAACCGGGGCCGCGGTGACCGGCACGTCGCTGGGAATCGAAGGGATCGCGGAGTTCCAGACGCTCACCAATACTTACAGCGCCGAGTTCGGCGGCAACGGAGCCGTGATCAACTCCGCAACCAGGTCCGGAACAAATTCCTTCCACGGGTCCGTTTACGAGTTTCTGCGCAACAACGCTCTCGACGCGCGCAATTTTTTTGAGCAGAAAAGCGCGGCGCCATTTCGCCGAAATCAATTCGGCGCCAGTGTTGGCGGCCCTGTGAAACGAAGCAAGGCGTTCTTCTTCTTCAACTATGAGGGGCTTCGGCAACATCTGGATCAAAGCTTCCAGGCCTTCGTCCCGACGCTTGCCGTTCGCGCTCAGGCGGCGCCGAGCGTCAAATCGATCGTCGATTTGTACCCAGCGCCCACCACGGATTTAGGCGTCGGTATTGGCACACTCATCACGGTGGGCGGCCAAACGGCGGAAGAGAACTACTATCTGGGGCGTTTCGACTACACCTTGTCTTCGACAGACTCGCTATTTGCTCGCTACGTCAACGACACCGGCACGCTCGTGAGCGCTGGGATCGTGAGCCAGCCGATTCCGCTCTGGCCGACTCTCGACCGCTCGGCAAATCAATACTCCACCGTCCAGGAGCACCATGTCTTCTCTTCCAACCTCCTCAACTCGTTCGGATTCGCCTTCACCAGGCCCAGTACGACCGAGACGCAACCGAACACCTATGCTCCGTTGCAACAGGCCTTTCCCGGACGACAGGACGTCACAATTACGGTGAACGGGTTGTCCCCGCTGGGCGCGAACTTTGTGAATCCGTTTCGCTTTTTGCAAAACAAATTCACGATCACGGATGACGTCCTCTGGACCAAGGGTGCGCATTCGCTGAAGTTCGGTGCGCGCCTCCGAAGGCAGCAGATCAATTCGTACAGCTACACGTATTGGAATGGAAACTACACCTTCACCGATCTTCAGGCGTTGTTAAATGGCACGCCCCGCATCTTTACGGGCGCGCGGAACGGGGAAGCCTACGGCAATCGCGACTTTCGCGACATCGCCCTTGCGCCCTACATTGAAGACGATTGGAAAGTGACCCGCAGACTCACGCTCAACATGGGTGTTCGCTACGAGTTTCAGACCAACCCGATCGAGAGGCACGGGAATCTCCACAACGTGGTCAATCCTTTCACGGATACCGGGTATACCAACGTTCCCCACGCATTCAAGACCAATCCCTCCGTGTGGAACTGGGACCCAAGGTTCGGATTCGCGTACGATGTCTTCGGCGATCACAAGACTTCGCTGCGGGGCGGCTTCGGCCTGTTCCACGATCCGTATCAGACCTACGCTTATTTCTCCGGGTATGTTGGCACGCCGCCGTTCAACTCGCTGAACCAGGAAAACCCATCGTTCCCGATTCCATTCCAGGGAACTATCGGCGCACAACCGCTGCCGTCACTGACCTTCGGCACGGTGTACGACATCAAGAAGACGCCTTACCAGATGCAGTGGAATCTCAACGTTCAGCGCGAACTCTTTCGCGATACGACGCTCACGGTGGGCTACGTCGGCTCCCGCGGCGTTAACCTGCTTTCGTTCCGCGAGTACAGTCCGCCGCAGATCGAACTCGACGCCAACGGAGTACAGCACTTCGTAAGAGTCGTGAACGGCATGGGTGTCAGCAACCCCAGACTCAATCCCAATTTCGGCACGTTGACGCTGACGCAGCCCAGCAGCCTTTCGCGGTACAACGCTTTGCAGATGAGCCTCAACGAACGGTTCTCGAACAGCGTCCAGACCTACCTGTCCTACACGTTCTCGCATTGCGTTGACCTCGCCTACACCTACGGCGGCCTAGGCGGCAATAACGGAACGTCCGCGTGGAACAATCCCTACGACGGCTCTACCGACAAGGGCAATTGCAGTTACGATATTCGGCATAACCTCACGCTGAACGCCGTGTACCGGTTGCCGTTCAAGGGCAATCGCGTCGTCGAAGGCTGGCAGTTGAGCGGCATTGAGATCTTCCGTACCGGCGTGCCGTTTACCGTAACCAGCGGATTCGACGCTGGGCTGCTCGGAAACAATTTCGCCACGCCGCGTCCTAATCGTGTCGCCGGCTGCGATATTACGGCAAACCAGTCGCGGATTCATTGGTACAATCCGGACTGCTTTCGGCTGCAACCGATCGGCACCTTGGGCAACTCCGGGCGCAATATCGGAACGTCACCCAGCTACGCGACTCTGGACATCAATCTGGCAAAGGATATGAAGATCACCGAGGCGGCCGCTGTTCAGTTTCGGGCGGAATTCTTCAATATTCTGAACCACACCAATTTCAACTTCCCGTCGACCACCCTGGGGGCCTTCACCAGCAGTGGTGCCCCGAACCCCAATGCCGGCACTATTACGTCGATCGTGGGAACTTCGCGGCAGATCCAATTCGCCTTGAAGTTTCTGTTCTGAGTGCGAGGTCCACACGCGAATCCCGGGATAAAATCGATGGCCAAGAACGGCGGTTTCGACAAACTCACCATCAAATCTGTTCTCATCTGAAACAGGCTTTGTTAGACTTCATCGCAACCCAAACCCCCTGGGGATAGGAGTGAAGATGAGGAATCGGTGTTTCTGGAGCGCAGCGTGTATCCTTGTCCTGAGCGTCCTGCCAGCGGTCGCCCAAACTCAGGCCGGCATTAGTGGTGTCATTCACGATCCAACTGGCGCCGTCATCCCCGGTGTCATGGTGACGGTGACCAACCCGGCGACGAACTTTTCTCGTTCTGCGATCAGCAACGAGGCTGGCGTCTACAATTTCCCAGTTTTGCAACCGGGCAAATACAACATCAAAGTGGAGTTGCCGGGATTCCGCACAATCACTCAGAACGATGTTGAGCTGCAGGTTCAGCAGTCGGCGCGAATTGACTTCACACTGCAGGTTGGAGAGGTGAGCCAGACGGTCCAGGTCGAGGGCACGGCAGCGCTCATCGCGACGGAGAACGCGACGGTCGGAACGGTCATTGAGAACAAGCGTATTGTCGAGATGCCGCTCAACGGACGCAACTTCCTGCAGCTTACCTCGCTCAGTCCTAACGTGAGCTATGGGTTCACCACTGCCGGACAAGAGGACCAACGCCAGGGCGGCTCGCGCGCATCGCAGAACATCGCCGTCGCAGGCCAGCGGAGCGCGTTCAATCACTTCACGCTGGATGGCGTAGAGAATACCGACGTCAACTTCAACACCTACGTGATCCTGCCGTCGATCGATGCTCTGCAAGAATTCAAAGTGCAAACGGGGATCTTCCCGGCAGAGTTCGGGCGCGCGACGACCCAGATCAACGCTTCGACGAAGCCCGGAACCAACCAATTCCACGGAACACTGTTCGAGTTTCTCCGGAATGACAAGCTCGACGCGAAACAGTACGCCTTTGCCGGTGAACGTCCCAAGGATGCGTTCAAATGGAATCAGTATGGTTTCACTGTGGGAGGCCCCGTAACTATACCCGGACTCTATAAGGGCACCGATCGGCTCTTCTTCATGTCGAACTTCGAGGGATTCAACGAACGCCGGACGACCCGGACGCTCTATAGCGTGCCTTCCAAGAAGATGCGCGGGGGGGACTTCTCCGAAATTCTTTCCCAGACGAATACGAGGATATATGACCCTGCCACGACGCGGCCTGATCCGAGTAGACCGGGGGCTTTCATTCGGGATCCATTTGCCGGCAATCTGATCCCGAGTAACCGGATCAATTCGGTTTCGAACCAGCTTCTCGAGTTTTACCCGGTGCCGAATCTCAATCCGAATTTGGTTCCTTACAACTACGAGGCGACGCTAAACCGCAAGGCCGACAAGGACCAGTTCATTCAACGTATCGACTTCACAGAGTCGTCAAAGTCCAGTTGGTTCGGCCGATACAGTTGGAGCGGTGAAAGCGAGGCGACGCCGTTTTTCTTTAATGGAAGCCAAGTGCAGACGCATGCACACCAGACGATGGCATCGAATACGCGGGTGCTTTCGACTTCAAAGGTCAATGAATTCCGGTTCGGCTTCAACTCCTTCTACAACCTGAAGTCGGGAATCTTTGCCAATACCCGTGACGTCATGTCGGAGCTGAAGCTTCCCGGAATATCGCAGATGCCGGGGGTTGCCTGGGGAACTCCACAGATCACCATCACGGGCTTTGTAGTTGCAGCCGGGGGCACAGGCACCACATTCGGTGACAATTCTAATGGTCCATACGAGAACGGAAACCGCGTCTACCAGGTCATCGATAATTTCAGTTGGACTAGGGGCAACCATTCGTTCCGCTTTGGTGGCGAATTGCGCTGGGATCAGTACAATCAGTTGGGTAATCAGTTTCCCCGCGGCTCGTTCAATTTCCAGACGGTGGCAACTTCGAATGTTGGAGCCGCCGGTACAGGGTACGGATTCGCCGACTTCTTGCTCGGCTACGAAACGCAGTCCCAGGGATCCGTAACGCTAGCGGAAACCAGGTTCCGTGCAACGAGCCAGGCCTACTACATCGACGACACGTGGAAGATCCACCCGAAAGTCTCGATCAACTACGGACTCCGATACGAGTACACGCCGCCATTCCTCGACCTGACCGGGAAACTCGTCAACTTCCAAATGCCGTTTGTGGATACGACTCCGAATGTAGCAGACCCGAGCCGTCACCCAACTCTCGTGCGTCAGGGAACGGGGGATTTCTACGAAGGTTCTTCCATCCGATTCGAGCCGGCGGTCAAGGTGGCGCGGGACGGCCGGCTCGGCAATAGGCTGGTCGCCGACGACAAGACGAACTTTGCGCCCCGGCTCGGCATTGCCTGGAACCCGAGTTCCAAGTGGGTAGTCCGGACGGGAGGAGGCATGTTCTATGCTCAAGATACGGGCAACCCGCGCTTTGACATGGCCCGCAACCTTGCAGGCCGCCGCCGAGACATCGCGACGCCCGGCAATATCGACTTGACGTGGAATGCTCCATTCCGCGGCTTGGGCGGCCCCACCGTTCTGATCCCGCAGCCCTACGGCCTGGCCAACGTCTACAACCGGCGCACGCCTTACTCCATCCAATACCTGCTCAATGTGCAGCGCGAACTGGGCGGCGACACGGCGCTCGAGATCGGTTATCTCGGTTCCGTGAGCCGGAGGCTCGAATCGCTGCGCGCCTTCAACGAGGCATACCCCACGGCAGATACGACATTACCGGTGGCGCTTCGCTCACCCTATCCGGAGCTGGGCCGATTCCAGGAGGTCGACGGGAGCGGCAAGGCAAACTACAACGCCTTGAGCGCGAAGTTGCAGCGCCGGTTCTCGAAGGGTTTGACATATATGTTTGGATACACCTGGTCGAAATCGATCGACCACGGGAGCGCCATCCGCGTTCACGACACGGATGTGCTGTTTCCTCAAAGCAGCTATAACCTTCGCGCCGAGCGCGGATTATCGAGCTTCAACCAGGATCATCGGGCTGTGACTTCGGTGCTCTACGACCTGCCGATCGGTAAAGGGCGGAGGTTTCTCAGCGATGCTGGCATTGCCGATTCCATCATCGGAGGCTGGCAACTTGGATCCATTTTCAGCATGCAGACTGGTTTCCCCGCGACTGTCATTGACAACAAGGACCAGTCCAACACAGGCATTGGCTACGACCGGCCGAATGCGACAGGCCAGTACTCGGTCCTCTCCCGGGACGTACGCAATCCTGACCGTTGGTTCAACACCGCCGCCTTCGCACTTCAGCCTTATGGGACCTTCGGTACGGCGGGGCGGAACACGGTCATCACACCCGGGAGCATTCAGTTGGATTTCTCAGCCCATAAGGAGTTCCGGATCGTCGAGAATCACGCGCTCCAGTTCCGGTTCGAGGCGTTCAACCTCCCGAACCATCCGAACTGGGGCAATCCCGACATCAGCATAACCTCGCAAACCTTCGGCAGGATCAATAGCACGCGCACGAACATGCGCGAGATACAGGTCGCGCTGAAGTATATGTTTTAACGTCCGTTAGACTACAAAAAACACGAAGACACAAAGAAAGCCGCCGTCAAGCATCGTTAACCGCGGCTTTCTTTGTGTCTTCGTGTGCCAGCAGCATCGCCACAGCGGTTAAGATGACTGGGTCGTCGGGGCACGTCGTTGTCATATTCGGCTGTAGTGTATGGGAGGATGGCTTTGCAAGGAATTCTAAAGTGGCCGTTGATTGTTGCGGGAAGCGTTGTGGTTTTCAGAGTGGTCGTGGAACGGGCCGGCGCGCCGCGCGCCGTTAGCAACCTGGTCAGTGTCGCAGCGTTGACGACCGTGCTTGGTCCCCTTTACTTCGCACTTCAGATTGGACTGGCCCGTAAGCCGCGTCCTTATTTGATGCTCATCCAACTCGTCTTCACGTATGCGGTGTGCGCTCGCGCCATGGTTCTACCCACGTACTGGGCGGCGCGCATGCTTCACTGGACGGAGCCTCGTTTTGCGGGGGTTGACGCAGCGAATCCTCTCGTCGGTTTCATCGCGCTTCCTTTTCTCACCGCGGCCGTCTGGATCGTCGCGTCGATGGTGACCGGCGGCTTAATCAGATTCATCACGCTCGCTCTCATGCGCTCCCGCATCAAAACAACTTGAATTGCAAGGTCGCGCCTACGTGAAAAGTCGGCAACCCGGA
>QHXC01000701.1 GCA_003222815.1 Acidobacteriota bacterium
ATTCGCAATGTCTACCGGGACATCGAGCGTGAACGCTAATCACGGGGCAATCGGTGCGCTGGCCGCCGAGGCAGTTTCAGAAGCAATTGTCCGAGCCGTCATGAAAGCAAAGTCGCTTGCAGGAATCTTCAGTTACGGCGACATCGGAAGATAGGCTAGTTAAGCTAGTCTGCACGGCCGACGAGTCCCGCTTTGTACAATCGTTCGTCCACATAAACACGGCGAGTGATTTCGGCGATTGGTGTATGTTTGACTTCGACCAGGTATTCGGGGATGGACCACAGGTCGTCCTCCGCAGTCATCCAGCCCATCGTGTCGAAGCGAGCCAGGTTCACAGGGCGGGAGTAAGCGCGGAGCGTCTTCTCCCCATCCAGGTTGTAATAGTGCTCGAAGTAAGAGATGACGAGCTCGCGGAGGTTCCGGTAGACCGGAGAGCGGAAGCGTAATCCCGCGTAATTCGACTTCCCGATAGCGCCCCAGCAGCCATTCACACGAAAGACAGCAATGACGTGGTCGTCATCACGAACGGCCTCTAGATCAAGAATCAGGGGTGGACGGCCGTTTACACGAAGCGCGGCAGCTGCGAAGAGAGCGCCCTCGAAGCAGTGCGCGGTGTTGTAACGGACGACACGCCGCGGTGACCGGCACGTCTCGCCCTCCCGCTCCTTGTTGTACGGGAGATCCTCCAGATACTGCTGGATTTTCTCGGGAGTGGAAAGCCGCCGTAGCAGATGAAGTTCCTCTTTACTAAGGTTGAAGTTTTCTGCAGATTTCAATTTCTGAGCACCGCCCTTATTGCCTCCGGAATTGCGGTCGCTTTAAACCCAGCGGCGTCGACGCACACCACCGTGACATATCCTTCCGCGATCGTCTCGCTTGTAACATCTTCGACGATCTCAAATTCATATCGAATCGTCTTTTCACCTTTGAACTGAGGATTGAGCCGCACTCGGATCGCCTCATTGACGCGAATTGGCCGAAGGAATTTCGAGAATGCCTCGACGCGCGGCATCCACACGCGATGCTCCTCCAACAGCGCCTGCCGATTGGCACCGGAGGCGCGAAAGAGTTCCTCTTCCGCTTGCTCGACGTACCGGAAGAAGTGCGGAAAGAAAACAATGCCTGCAGGATCCGCATCCGCCCAATAGGTGTAAAACTTTGTCTCGAACATGACGCGAGATTCTAGCACTGCTAGACTGCAGACCATGGAGATGATCTTCTCCGAGCTGGCGGAGAATCTTGGTGGATCGAAGAATCCTCTATACCTGCTGCACGATCGATTGAAGTCGGAAGGCGCGAAGATCGTGGATCTGGTCCGCGGCAATGTGAACGAGCACGGAATCGTTTATCCGCCTGACGCGCTCGACCACATTCTGAAGGACGCGGCCGCCCAGACGCGCATCTACAGGCCCGACTCACTGGGCCAGCGTCCTGCCCGTGAAGCCATCGCCCAGTATTACAAGCCCTTGAATATCCCAGCCGATCAAATTCTTATCACACCCGGCACGAGCGTTTCCTACTGGTACTGTTTCAAGCTTCTCGCGGAGCCGGGTGACGAGATCCTCTGTCCGCAGCCGTCGTATCCTCTCTTTGACTACATCGCTCGCCTGTGCGGTGTGCAAATGCGGCATTACCGGCTCGCGGAAGCGCGGAACTGGGCAATCGACCTCGAGCACCTGGAACAGCAAATCTCGAAGCGCACACGCGCCATCATTCTGATTTCCCCTCATAATCCCACGGGGATGGTTGCCGACGAGCAACAATTGAATGAGTTGGCAGAAATTGCAAGCCATCACGCACTCCCGATCATTTCGGACGAAGTGTTCAACGAATTCCTGTTTGGCGTGAGTGCATTTCCACGAGTCGCGGCTACGGAAGCGCCGCTGGTCTTTACTCTCAACGGATTCTCGAAAATGTTTGCGCTACCTGGAATCAAAATCGGGTGGATGGTCGTCAGCGGGAATGGACCGCTTGTGAGAAAGGCCCTGTCGGCGCTCGAACTCATTTCGGACACGTTTCTGCCGGTGAACGAGATCGCACAATTCGCGGCGCCGGAAATTTTTCGCCGCGGCCAGGACTTCCTCAAACACTATGTCCAGTGGGTGGGGCTTTGCTGGAGCACGATCACATTCTCGTGCATCCCGGCTATTTCTACGATATCGCACCAGACCACTTGGTGATGACGTTCATCGAAAACCCTGCCTTTCTCCGAGCTCATATGGCAAAGATTCGGGCTGCCTGCGGGGAATGATAAGCGACTGCCAGGCTATGTTTTGGTACCGGTCCAGCTTGAATGAGGGAATCTGTTTTCTGGTGGGCTATAATATTTCGCTCGTGAAACAAAAGGCGGCCTTTTACGACCTGGATGGAACTCTTCTGTCATGCAACCTTGTGACGACGTACGCATACTATGCCCGCAACGATCGCTCGATTGTGAAGAGCCTGTACCAAATCACCAAAGTGGCCTTGAGCGTGCCTCTCCTTTTCGGGCTCGACCTTTACTCGCGGACGCTGTTTAACGTTTTCTTTTTCCGCGCCTATCGCGGAATGCACCGGGACCGTCTTGTCGGACTGGCGGACGACCTGTTCGAAGTAACCCTGAAACCCTCGATCTACCCTCAAGCGAAGGCGCTGATTGAGTGCACTCGAGAGTTGGGGTACCGCAATGTGCTAGTCACCGGCGCGCTAGACTTCACAGTGCGGCCGATCGCGATCGAATTTGGTATTGATGACGTGATTTGCAACCGGCTGGATTTCAAGAATCACGTCGCAACGGGCGGCGTGCTGTCTCCGCTCGTTGCTGAAGGTGAAAAAGCCCGGATTATCCGCACGTATGCTGAGCAGGAATACGTCGACCTCGATCGGTCGTGTGCCTTTTCCGACAGTACTTCGGATATTCCGATGCTCGCCGTGACTGGCAATCCGGTGGCAACCAATCCCACACGGCGCCTGCGCCGGATTGCGATGAAAAAGAACTGGCCCATCATTGAGCTCAAGGAAAGTAAAAGTAAGTTTCCGCCTTTCCTCCAAGCGGCGGCAGGCGTGGGTATGCAATCTCCCTTGCTCAGATAGGAAATGCTCTACGGAAACGGCTACGATCCTGACAAAGCCTCTGAAAATTGTGTCGTGCATCTGGACACGAAGTCCGTGCCGCGTGTGCTCTGGTGCGGTGAGGATCTCAAGGAGTACAAGCTTCCCATCGGCACGCGTGTGATCTATGCGAAGCCGCCGATTC
>QHXC01000001.1 GCA_003222815.1 Acidobacteriota bacterium
TCGTAATACTTCCGGAGTTCTTCCATAGTGATAACGACTTTGTTATAGACTTCGCGGCCGAGGACCTGACCGGTCAGGTAGCGCGTTCTGATTTCCTGCTTAAACTCGTCGATATTGCCGAGTTGCTTGATGATCTCCTGCTCGAGCTGCTCGGTCGAAGGAATGTTGTTTTCCTGCCGCATCCGCTCCATCGTCTTAACGACCTCCAGTTCAGCATTCAGGTCCATCTCCTTGGCCTTCTGCAGGAGGAGAGTCTGATCAATCAAGTCCCGGAGTGAGTTCTTGGACTGTTCGGCGAACGCTTGCTCCAGTTGAGCGCCCTGAAATCCCTGTCCCCTAGGCGGCGCCCCGGCCAGATCTCCTCGAAGACGTTCCTTAGCGCGATCCAGTTCCGACTTCAAAATAATCTCGGCATTAACTCTGGCCACGATCTCTTCGACTGTTCTTGTCTGGGCAAACGCTGTACCCGCGATTAGAAGAATTAACGCAGCCAGCGCAGCCTTGCCGCTCCTTTGATACATATACCTCTCTCCTGTACTTAGCGTCAGACCCACCGTCGGTTCCCCACGCCACACCGAGAATCTTATCATGCTATCTCGCGAAGGATATTCTCAATGCTGTTGAACAGACCCGCTCTGCCTGGACCGGCCTTGAGGCGAAGGGTGGCTGGGGGAGCGAATGTCAGGCCGTTACCGCTTCCCACAAGCTCCACGATCCGCTCGGGATCGATGCGGGCCGTCTCGTGAAATTTGATATCGATTCCTTGCGCCGTTCTCTCTATTGAAGTCACGCCGCGCGCCCTTCCCAAAATTCGCAGTCGTGCATACTCCAGAAGGTTTCGAACCGGCAACGGCAATTCGCCGAAACGGTCCTCCAGATCACGGTACAGACTGTCTATTTCGGCTTCAGTGCGAGATGAAGCAATTTGTTTGTACAGACGCAGGCGCTGCACCTCCTCCTCAACGAAATCAGCAGGGATTTTGAGATCAACCTTAAGATTGATTGCCGTCTCGACCTCGGGCTGGACCTCACCGGACCGCAGCTCCTCAATCGTTCTTTCAAGCAATTGACAGTACAGATCGAATCCAATCGCTTCGATGTGACCGTGCTGCTGCCCTCCGAGCAGGTTGCCGGCACCGCGCAGCTCGAGATCGAGTGCCGCGATTCGGAAGCCTGCTCCCAACTCGCTGAACTCGCGGATGGCCGCCAGACGGCGCCTTGCAATCGGAGTCAACGTTTCATCAGACGGAATCAGCAGGTATGCGTAAGCACGCCGGTTAGAACGGCCGACGCGCCCGCGCAATTGATAGAGCTGGGACAAACCGTATCGATCCGCGCGATTGACGATCAGCGTATTGGCGAGCGGAATATCGAGGCCGTTCTCGATGATAGTGGTGGCCACGAGCACGTCGAATTCATGATGCATGAAACGCGTCATCACCTGTTCCAGCTCTTTCTCCCCCATCTGGCCATGCGCAACGCCCAGTCGAGCGTTCGGGCAAATCCTTCGGATGAAATTGGCGAGCGAGTAAATCGATTCGACACGGTTATGGACCACGTACACCTGTCCACCTCGCTCCAGCTCGAAACGGATCGCATTTTCGATGACCACGGACTTGAATTTCACAACAACCGTCTGGATGGCGAGCCGATCACGCGGCGCGGTTTCGATCACCGACATGTCGCGTAAGCCGCTGAGCGCCATGTTCAGCGTTCGGGGGATCGGTGTAGCGGTCATCGTCACTACATCTACTTGTTTCTTGATGTGCTTGAGCCGCTCTTTGTGAGCCACACCGAAACGCTGCTCTTCGTCGACGATCATCAGAGCAAGGTCGTGGAACTTGATGTCCTTGGAGAGCAAGCGATGCGTGCCGATCACGATGTCGGTCTGGCCGGCTTCAGCGTTCACAATAATCTTTTTTTGCTCCTTCGGTGGAACAAACCGGCTCAACATGGCGATTGTCACAGGAAAAGCTGCAAATCGCTCCTTGAACGTTTCGTAGTGCTGATAGCAGAGGACGGTCGTAGGCGCCAGCACGGCGACTTGCTTACCGTCCGCAACGGCTTTGAACGCCGCGCGCATCGCAACTTCGGTTTTGCCGTATCCGACGTCGCCACATACAAGGCGGTCCATTGGCATGGGCGATTCCATGTCCCGCTTGATATCCGCGACGGCCGATAGCTGATCGGGAGTCTCTTCATACTGGAATGCCTCTTCGAATTCCTTCTGCCACTCCGTATCGGGCGAAAAGGCATAGCCAGTCGCAAGCTTTCTTTCCGCGTACAGCTTGAGCAGCTCCTGGGCCATATCGCGAATAGCCCGTTTCGCGCGGGTCTTCCGCGCGATCCAGGTGGTACCGCCAAGCTTATCGAGTTGCGGCTTTGCGCCTTCCGTCGACGAATACTTCTGCACCAGGTCGAGCCGCTCAAGGGGCACATATAGCCGGTCGCCGCCTTGGTAAAGCAGAACCATGCATTCCTTTTCATGAACGAGAGTGAGCCCGTGGTAGGTACCGATCCCATGATCGATATGCACAACGTAATCACCGGGCTTCAGATCCTGAAGGTCCGACAGAAATGAAGATATTTTTTGACGTCGCCGATACTGCTGCGGCAGGTGTTCCGATTCGTCAAAGATATCCGTTTCCGCGTAAATCTCGAGACCCGCATCTGGCAACCGAAGTCCAGCGGAGATCTTACCGATACCGACGATCGGCGCCAAAGTGTCATCGGTGGCCTTCAGAGGCTGTTCCCCGAATTCAGAGCGGAACGGAATACCATATTCGTGCAGGATGTCGCGCAGTCGCTCGGCCATGCCGACGGTGCTTCCGAGAAGAACCACTTCCCTACCTGCGCCATGCGACTGCCGAACAACCTCAGCCATGTCTTTGACACGGCCGTGAAATCTTTCAATAGGTTGTCCCTTCACAAAAAAGGATGAACCTGACGCACCGAGTTCTTCAAGACTCACACGCCGATGCCGGCTTGTGATCGAGCGAAGGTCGTCCGGCGAGACGAAGATCTCGCCCGGAGGAAGCGCGACACCGCCAGCACTTTGGGTTTGTTCAAATCTTTGCTCGAGCGCACTGAAGAACCTCTGGTGCGTCTCTTCGATAATCTCCGGTTCGTCAAGAACCAGCACTGCGGCATCCGCGTAGTCGGGCAAGGTGGAGTCTATTGGCTGAACTATCGGCATGAGACAGAAAGCGCCGGGAAAGAGTTCGCTATTGTCGGCGAACACGAGCTTCTCGTTGAGATCTTTTTCAAACCTATCGTCGCTCCAGCGCTGTCGCGCACGGCCGCCCCAGTCGCGAAGCATTTCGCGGCTGATCATTAGGTCTTGCATCGGAAGAATATCGATGTGCTGAACCGGACCGCGGGATCGCTGGTCATCCAGATCGAATTCTCGAATCGAATCCACGCTATCGCCGAAAAACTCGATGCGCACCGGATTGCGCATTAGAGGCGCAAGAATGTCGATTATTCCACCGCGCATGGAAAATTCACCTGGCGCACCGACGGGCTCCTGGCGCAGATAACCGGCGCTCGAAAGATGCTCCATCAGGAGGTCTTGCGAAAGATCGTCGCCCACGGTGATGTGCAGGCTATATGTATCAAACTGAGCAGGTGAGGCAAGACGTGTTGCCAGCGAGCGAATAGAAGCGACAACGATGTCCATCTGCTTTGCCCTCATTCGCCACAACGTTGTTGCTCGCGCCTGTAGGATATCTGCGTGGGGCGTAAGCCCGGCTTAGGGATCGGTTTCCCAGGCCGGAAATCGAGATACGCGATTGGCGCCGTTTGCATTCAACTCGCCGTGAAAGTAGGCGACATCTGTTGCGAGCGGCTCCACCCCTAGATCCTGCGGTGTAACGACGATCAGCGGCCGGCGCAGACTTTGCCATAACCCGGCGATAAACAGGGCCCGCGCGCTTCCGGACAAACCCGACACGATGACGTTCGTGTCGCCGCGAAGGGCGTCCGCAGCGATTCGCCGAAAATCCGCGACGTCGGAGACCCGCGCGATGATCTTATGAATTCGTTTTTCGAGGATTTCCATCTGCTTGGCGTCGGGCCCACCGGCCAGCCCCTGTCGGTACACCGCCTCCGGCGGCCTCCTTGAACGGGCAATGGCCGGTCCCCCCACGTTCTTGGCGTCGGGCCCACTGGCCAGCCCCTGTCGGTACACCGCCTCCGGCCGCCTCCTTGAACGGGCAATGGTCGGTCCCCCACGCCGACTAGGGCCTTCAGCCATATCGCGCGACAACGCGGTCAACAATCCCAGTCGTGGAGTGACCTTTCACCAGCGGAAGCGCAACCACTTTGCCACCCCAACCTTCGACTTCCCTTCTGCCGACAAGGCCCTCAAGCCCCCAATCCGCGCCTTTCACGAGGACGTCCGGACGAATCTCCAGGATTGCTTGAAGCGGAGTATCTTCATCGAACGAGCAGACCAATCCGACGGTCTGGAGACCCGCGAGAAGTTCGGCACGCTCGTTTTCCGGAACAATCGGACGCTTTGGACCCTTCATGCGCGTGACCGACCGGTCGCTGTTGATCGCCACGACCACAATATCGCCCAGCGCTCGCGCCCGACGCAGAAGATCAATGTGTCCCGGATGCAAAATGTCGAAACAGCCATTAGTGAAGACCACCTTTTTTCCGGACTTCTGGAGTTGACGTACTTGAGTCGAAATTTCCTCGAGGGACCCTATTCGTGCAGGCATGGTTCTGGAACTTGAACGCGGGGTGAAGCCCGCGACTACATTCCTTGCGCAACGCCAGTCGACGGCGTGAGGACCGGGCCGTAGCCGCAGGCTTTAGCCCGCGTTGAAAGCTCTAGAAAGCTAGTATAGCATCCGGTTATTGTGCGCATCTGGATTGCACTTGCCGCCGCGATGTTCCTGCTCGCGTGGGCCGAGGTTTTCGCTCTTGAACCGCAGCGAGAAAGCGGCATCCTGCAAATCAGTCCGCCAACGCCATACCTTCGATACGTGCCCGCCAATGGACCGCGTGGCCAGGTCCTGGTAGTGCATGGCCTCGATGTGAGCAAAGAGGTCATGCAGTTCATCTCCGCTGCACTCGCTGATGGAGGCTTCGAAGTGTATGCGATCGATCTCCCGGGCCACGGCGATTCGACCGCGCCGTTCGATACCGCGCTTGCGGAACAGGCGATCCGGAATGCGCTGGCACAAATCGGAGACGATAGCGTCGTCCTCGGACACTCGCTGGGCGCGGGTTTGCTTCTGGACCTGTCCGGCGATCACTATTTTTCGGCAATGGTGTTGCTGTCACCGCCGCCCATTCCAATGGGCGACATCCGTGCCAAACGAACCCTGGTGATTAGCGGCGCTTTCGACGTCGGGCGGATTCGAGAGTTTACCCCTATGGTTACCAACGCCGGCCAGAATATCGAATCGTGGCAGCTTGCGTGGGGGGGGCATTCTTCGTCGATTTTCAATCCCATCCACATACAGCACATTGTTGATTGGCTAGGAGGCGACGGCGGCAAAACCAGAACACTAGCCCGGCTTATCTGGATCACCGTGATGTTCATATCCGGTGCTGTTGTTGGTATCGGCTTAATGCCCGGCAGGGATCTCCAGGAAAAACCTGTCTTCATACCAACTGCTCTTGTCCGTTACGTTGCCGCTTGCTGTGTGGCAATACTGATTCTGAAAGTCATCGCGCCACTGGCGTGGCTTCATTTATTCGCAACTGACTACCTGGTCAGTTTTCTCCTTCTCACCGGCCTGGGTCTCTGGGTCCAACAGAGAGATTCACTCCGCCTCAGTCCCGCAGCAATCCTGAAAGCGTCCGCAGCCGCGGCATTTGTTATCGTCGTTTTCGGCCTCATCGCTGGATCTCACGTCTTACACATAACTTTGTCGAATCGGAGGTGGTGGCGCTTACCGTGGCTCACCCTGGCCGGTCTTCCGCTCCTCATCTCTGACGAATTGACGATTCGAGCCATCTATCCGAGATGGAAATCGATTGGAGTTGCGCTCATCACGCGAGCACTGCTCTGGGCCTTTCTCCTCATAGGTGTCCTGCTACTGAACCGGCACGATGCCTTTCTCGTGCTCATCGCACACCTGATGGCATTGTTCTGGATCCTGCTCTGGTTTGCCACCGGCGTTGTCCATCGGCACACTCAGGATCCGTTCGCCGCCGCTCTTTTCGCTTCGCTCGTGCAAGGCTGGGCGTTCGCAGCCTGGTTTGTTACGATGTGAACAGCCACAACGGAGAAAATCATGCGCGTTGCTGCATCGCTCTTAGGCGTTTTACTTCTGCAAGGACCGGTTTCAAGGCCAAAACCGGTCGAGTATAGTGAAAACAAATTAGCAAATGGCCTCACCGTCGTCACTCACGAGGACCATTCCACACCTGTCATCAATCTCCAGCTTTGGTACCACGTCGGCTCGAAGGACGAGAAACCCGGCCGGACCGGTTTCGCACATCTATTTGAGCACCTCATGTTCAAGGGTTCTGCACACATCAAACCGGAAGAACACGACAAGATCATCATGAATGCCGGAGGAGTTAGTAACGCGTACACACAAGACGACGTGACGGTCTACTGGGGAACGTTCCCGGCTAACTACCTGGAAAAAGATCTGTCGATGGAGGCCGACCGGCTGGCAACGCTGAAGGTGTCGGAGGAGAACTTCAAGTCGGAGCGGGAGGTCGTTAAGGAAGAACGCCTGACGCGGATCGAGAACCCTCCATACGGTGATCTTCTCGAACTGCTTTACAACAATGCATTCGAAGTCCACCCCTATAAACACATCACGATCGGTAGCATGGCAGACCTCAACGCGGCGACGATCACTGATGTGCGGGAGTTCTACCAAACATTCTACGTTCCGAATAACGCTGTTCTTATCGTTGCCGGTGATTTCAAAAACGAGCAGGCCTTGGGATGGATAAAGAAGTACTTCGGGGACATACCCAAAGGGCAGAAGCCGATCGCTCGATCCAATGCGCGAGAGCCTCCGCAACCGAAGGAACGCCGCATCGCGCATTCGAAAATGGTGCCGCTGCCAGCCTATGTGGCCGGCTATCACATCCCGGCAGACGGTCATCCGGATTCGTACCCCCTGGTGATCGCCTCGACCATCCTCTCCGAAGGGCGCAGCTCACGCATCTACCAATCGCTTGTTTATGACAAACAACTTGCACTCCAGGCCGATGCCAGTGGAAATTTCACAGAAGATCCCAATTTATTCTTTTCGATGCTGATCATGAATCGCGGCGCCTCCATTGAGGAAGGAGAAAAAGCGCTCAATTCCGAGATCATGCGCTTGACCACGGAACCTGTGAGCGACAAGGAACTGGAAAAGGCTAAGAACAAGATTCGTTCGGAATATGCGTTTGGGCGGGAGTCGGTCCAGCAGAAAGCTCAGGCTCTTGGTCACGCTGCGGTCATCCATGGCGATACGGCTTCCGTGAATAAGGAGTACGACCTCTTCATGAAGGTCACCAAGGAGGACATCATGCGCGTCGCCAAAACCTACTTCCGTCCTGACAACCGGACAGTCATTCTCGTAACGCCACCGCGCGGAAACGGAGAGTAGGAGTCGAGTGTGAAGAATTTCGGATTTTGCTTTTTGTCCTTACTTCTTGTCTCCTGCGCCACCACGACCGACAAGCAAGAACCACCCGAAGCGAAACCTCTGGGAAAGATTGAATTCCCTGCATACGAGAAGCGGGTTCTTCCGAATGGGCTGACGGTGTATGCGCTCGAATACCATGAGCAGCCCGTTGTCTCCCTCCGCTTGTTAATTACCGCTGGAGCAGAGAACGATCCGACGGATTTGCCGGGA
>QHXC01000702.1 GCA_003222815.1 Acidobacteriota bacterium
GACCCGCGCCTCCGAACATCCCTGGGACTTTTGTTTTCATTCCCAAGGCTGACACGGAGGCGTTGATGGGCCCAACAAGAGGCGACCGGCCGGCGCGCGTGGTGAACATCGGCGGCGGCGCCAACCTTGGCGCGTACATCCTGCATTACCCAACAATGAAGAACATGGTGCCCAACAGCTTCTATCACGCGGAAATCAGTGAACTTTATTACGTGGTTCGCGGCGAAGGCACGGCCTTGCTTGGCGGTGAACTGGAAAATCCAAGGTGGAGCGACCCCAACAGCACTGGCACCAAGGAGGTCACGGGACCCACGGTGAACGGCAGGATGAAGGGTTACAAGACTCAGAAATGGTCCGCGGGCGACATCATCATCATTCCGGCAGGCGTTCCGCATCCAACCAGTGAGGCGTCCATGGCTCGCCTTCGGGCCGAGGGGCAGGTGCAGGGACAGGCCCAGACCCCTGCAGCCCCAGGTAAACCCGCGCCTCCAAACATTCCGGGAACCACTTTCACGTTCATTCCCAAAGCCGACACGGAGGCTCTGATGAAAGGCAACATTGCCGACACGCCGGCGCGCGTGGTGCACATCAACAATAATTCCAACCTTGGCGCGTTTGTCCTTCACATGGAGCCAAGGAAACCCGCACCCGGACCCGTCGGCAGCTTCTACCACAGCGAGATTTCGGAACTCTACTATGTCGTTCGGGGCGGAGGAACCGCGATGATTGGCGGTGAGCTGGAGAATGCAACGTGGGACGACTCCAATAGCGCATCGATAAGAACCGTGAGGGGCCCCAGTGTGAATGGCACGATGAAAAATGCCAAAGCCGTGAAGTTCACAGCCGGCGACATCCTGATCGTTCCTCCCGGTGTTCCCCATTCAGTAACCTATGACGTGAGCGAGAAGACCGAGATCATCCGCGCCGTGGTCGATCACAAGAGATCGTTGGAACTCAAGTAAAGTCAACCCGGACTAGAAAAACGTCGCGGGGAAATCAATTCTGCCGTCTTCCGTAGAATCGCAAACCCTTCGCCCTGGGCACGTTGACGCGCTCTCCGCTGCATAGTACGATGCATCCACTTTTGGTCTCTTGAGTTTTCGACTTTAGTGAGGGGGGAGGAAACTATGGGAAGACTTTTCTTTGCAGCACTGCTGCTGTGTCCGGTCTTTTTCATCAACGCATTCGCGCAAACAACAAATGCAACGCTGGGTGGAACCGTATCTGACGCGACAGGAGCGTTGATTCCGGGTGTGACGGTTACTGCAACGAATACCCAGACGGGGATCGTCACGACCGTCTTGACGAATGAAACCGGGGCCTATCAATTTGCCTCGCTACAGACTGGAACGTACAGAGTGAGCGCAGAGCTGCCCGGCTTTCAGAAGCAGACTTACAACGAAGTCACGCTGGGCCTGTCGCAGCAAGTGCGGTTGAACTTCTCGCTGCAGGTGGGTGGGCAAACACAGACAGTTGAAGTGACTGTGGCGGCGGATACGCTGATCGCGACAACGTCGGCCTCTGTCGGCACGGTAATCCCAGAATACAAGGTGCGCGATCTTCCGCTAGCGACCCGCAACATACTCGACTTGCTCGGGGCGGCGCCGGGAGCCCTCGGAAGCAACTTTGCCGGCGGAAGATTGACCCAACTCAATACGACTCGAGATGGTATCCCAGTCAGCGACGGCCGCTATGATATTGGCGCGGCAACCACCACTTTCGTAAGCCCGGATCTGGTTGAGGAAGTCCGCGTCATCACGGCGCCCGCGGACGCGGAGATGGGACGCGGGTCGGGGCAGTTTCAAATGGTGACCCGGTCGGGAACCAACCAATTCCGCGGAAGCCTCTTTTGGACAAACCGCAACTCGAAGCTGTTCGCCAACACCTGGAATAACAACTTTACCGGCGTGGCGAAAGATTACAGTAACGGAAATCAATTTGGAGGGCGGGTCGGCGGGCCGATCATCAAGAACAAAACATTCTTCTTCTTTCTATTTGACGGCCAGCGTTACGTCACGAAAAGCTACTTTACAGGCCCTGTACTGACTTCCGAGGCCCGGCAGGGCATCTTCCGATACTTTCCCGGTGTACAGAACGCCAATCTCATATCGAAAGACCCGACAGTTGATGTGGCAGGCAATCCCGTGAGGCCCGCCGCCGCGACGGGAGACCTGCAATCGTTCAGCGTGTTTGGGCGGGATCCGAACAGGCCGGTATTTGATCCTTCCGGGTGGGTCCAACGGTTAATCGCGCGTATGCCGCTGCCAAACGACTTCACGAACTGCGGCCCCGCCTTTAATGCGTTGGGAGGCGCAGCCGCTGCTATGCTCGCCCCGTCATGCGATGGCCTGAACGTAGCGGGGCATCGGTGGCTCCGCCGCATCGAAGGCCAGGACGTTCCGAATGGCGACGGACAGGACACAAATCGGAATA
>QHXC01000705.1 GCA_003222815.1 Acidobacteriota bacterium
TCTGCGTGTCGACAAGTTGACCATCTCCGTACTTGAAACTGTCCTGCGAGCCTATCTTCAAGGTCGAGTTAACGACATCCCCATTTGGCGGATGTTGCGTGCAACGGAACGGGAGCTCCAAACTCGTGCAGAAGCTTTTGCGCGGTGGGCGGGTCAGCTAGCCGAGCCGGTCAAACTAAAATCGCTGGTTGGAGGAGGATCTGCTCCCGAAGCTTACCTTCCGTCGTGGGGTGTTGTCCTGAAAATCCCCGGACTATCGGATGTGGAACTGGAAAGACGACTCCGCAGTTCCAATCCGCCCGTCATTGTGAGGATTGAAGAAGGCAACGTGATTTTAGATTTCCGCACAATTTTGCAGAGTGAAGAAGATAAGCTGGTGCAAATAGTTCACGGAATGCTTTAGTTGCGAACGCGCTCGATGTACTTTCCTTCCGCCGTATCCACTCGAATAAGCTCGCCCCCCTGGATGAAATGGGGGACCTGCACCACCAGCCCAGTCTCGAGCTTCGCAGGCTTCAGCACGTTGCTGACTGTAGCGGAAGGCATGCCGGGATCGGTTTCCACCACACGAAGATCCATCGTTGCAGGCAGTTCCACGCCGAGCGGTTTTCCTTCGTAAAACTCAACTTTGATTTTGGAATTCGGAACGAGATAGCTTACAACGCTACCGAGAACTTCTTCGTTGAAGTGAATCTGTTCGTAGTTCTCGGTGTCCATGAAGTGATAATCGGCGCCGTCGTTGTAGAGGTATTCCATTTCGCGTTCGTCCAGGACCGCACGCTCGACCCGATCTTCCGAACGAAACCGGTGGTCTATGATCGCCCCCGTACTGAGCTTGCGTAACTTGGTTTGAACCATCCCTCGCCAGTTTCCTGGCGTAATGTGCTGGTAGTCCACCACCTGATAAAGTTCCCCGTTGAGCAGCGGGAAGCGCGGCTCATCGCTTAGCCCAGTTGAAGAGAGAAACGTCACTCCATCGTGGAGAAGATAGACTTTGTCGACGATAAGATTTTTGTCGGCATTGAGAAGATTGGGTTTATCACCGGAATGATTTGATTGGCCAGGAAAGCGATTATTTCCGTCGCATTAGCAGTTATCGACGTGACGTTGGCTGTCTTATTTGTTAACGAGACAATCCTCCTTGGACCTTAAGCGATTAACTCCGCCAGGCGGGCGATTGTCCCCGTCGTGAAAGCCATTATCTTCGTGACGTTGAGAATGATCTTTATAGCCCAAGCAATCATCTCGGTGAGGGAAGCAAGTTTCTCAAAAGGAGGGGCGTAAGGAAAAGCGTCACCCAGTGCCAACTCGACCGAGGCCGCAAGCTGGGCGCGCGTCGTTGTCTTGAAAGATTTGCACGCTTCGCTTGTTTTCATCTATGCTCTCCGCTGTAAATTCCAACGCGCGAAAATGACGATGTGCCAGCCGTCGCCGGAGGAGAAATGATCATGCGCCTCACACCATTGATTTCGACAGCCCTGGTGCTCTCCATTTCAGGGCCTTTGTTCGCCCAGGAATGGATTGAATTTGCCAGTCGGGAAGATCGCTTCACATGTAATTTCCCGACCCAACCCACAGTGACCCAGACCACCTACCGATCGCAACACGAAGCCGATTTGCCGGCGCGCATCTATAGCGCTACGCAAGGCAAGAGCCGCTACTCCGTGACGGTAGTCGACTACACCCAGGCCCAACGAATACTCACAGAGAAGGCGAAGTCCTGCCCGGCCGGCGCCGAACCCTGCCTGGGATCACCGGGCGATGAGGGGCACTGGAAGGCTGACATACGGGGAGCAACCGACTATGCATCATGGCAACTCATGCAACGGGATGCCAAGCTGACGCTCTTCGTGTGGAACGTCGTCGATCTCGTCGAGGGACATCAGTTGCAGCTCACGAACAACGCCGATAAATCGCGTACTTTCGCCGGGATTTACATGCACGAAAATAAGCTCTACATCATCGAAGGAACCGTGCCGGCGGGTTACCCGGAACCCGGGCTCTTTCAACAGTCATTAGGATGGCTCGATGAGAACGGGATTGGGCTTCGCTACCAGTCCTACTACTCCAACGGATTCCCGCCGCCGCCACGCGTCAATCGAGCGGGTCGGGGCCAAGGTCAGGGCCGGATTGACGCTCCTGGTGCAAACCCAGATCAAGCCCGTCCGCCACGATGAATCGTGAAGTCTTTTTGTTTGTATCTCCTATATCAGGAAGGTAAGCATGCGGTTCAAATTAGTTTTTCTTCTTGCGGCGATTCGTGCGGTTACCTTCAGCGCTTTGCCGGCGTGGACGCACCATTCCCATGCGCCGAAGTTGAGAAGGCGCAAGAGCGCCGGCAGCGCGCGCTCCAAAGGAATCAACAACGGTGATCCCGCCGCCGCTTAGCCCACGACTGAAAACAAGAAAGTGATCTGGGCGAATACTGTCGCCGAAGATGCTCCAAGGTTTCTGTGGACACGGATTGCTTTGAGGCAAGGACGAGGGGAGTGCGCGCAACTCAACGTTCGAAGGAGGCTCAATGAAAAAACGAGCGGTGCTGACGATGGCGTTGATCATGATGAGCACGTTACCGTCGGCGTTATTGTCACAGTCTTTTCGCGGAACGATTCTCGGAACCGTGAGAGATTCCAGCGGTGCGGTGTTGCCAGGAGTGGCCATCACTGTAACCAATAGCGGAACGAACCAGAGTCGAACGGCAGTCACGAATGAGACCGGCGACTGGGTTGTGCCGGAATTGATCGTGGGTGAGTATTCGGTGACGGCCGAGCTGCCTGGTTTCA
>QHXC01000002.1 GCA_003222815.1 Acidobacteriota bacterium
TTACGCCCTTCCCACGACATTCATCATTGATCGTGAGAGGCGCATCGTTCAGAAGCACCTCGGAATGCTGCATCCGACCATCACTGAAATGGAGGCACGCGCTCTGGCCGGGCTCGATGTGAACGCTTCAATTGAGAAAGTGGATCCGGATCAGCCCGTGAAACTCGAAAACGCCGCACAGGTGACGAGTATTCCAGGTGTTGATCTGGCTCATTTATCGCCCGAGCGACGGCTCCAAGCGGTGCAGAAGCTCAACGCCGAAGGTTGCACCTGCGGATGTGGCCTCACTATAGCGAAGTGCCGCATTGACGATCCGCAATGCCCCGTCAGTCTTCCCCGCGCACGTGCCATCGTCGAGGAGATCGCTCAGCAGCGATAGGACAATCCCAGTGGTATGGTTGTAACGCCTAACCATCAGCTTTGGGCCACGGACGCATATGGCAGAGTCAAAGTGTTCCTTGTCTCGACCGCCGAACCACCGTTTATCTGCAAGATGTGTTCGATGAAGGATTACGTTTTGCGAAACACGTCAAGGGCATTGGTCCGAACGTGCTGACGGAAGCGATGCATACTTGGAATCCCGCACGATACGCCGCAATGAACAAAAATCCGCTCACGAGCTTGAAAGAGTTGGGTTTCCCCGAGTTTCCGCTTCCGCAATCATTCGATGGCGCAACCTATGCGAAATACAACCAGGTAATTACAGATCTGGCGGGATGGTGCGGCTTTCAATCGCTGGGGCAGGTGGACCAGTTCCTCAACTACGTCTATTGGAAATTAAAAAAGCGACAGAAGAAAAAGACCGCAGCCTGACGACTCTTTATCTCGTTGTGGGAAGTTATCCGATCCCGGTTCGCGAGAATACTGACAGCGGATTCCTCCCCGTTAGTCGCCCACTATTGACCGATCCTTTTGAATGGCGCTCGCTCCCTCAAGGCCATCGGCGTCCTCATCAGGACGATCGGGCAAATCACAAAGACCGACTGGTTGAGCACTCTCAACTCGAGGGAGGCCGAATCAATCTCTATCGATCCCACGGCGCAATTGTTCTGAATATCACGGTGAAGTACAATCGTCGGACCTCGATGAGTGGTCCGCACAAGCCCGTGCGGAAAAAAAGGAGAACCTCTTGATGCGAAATCGTATCTACCTGATGGCTTTGGCGTCCGTGATGTTGGTTGGATGCGGGGGAACGCCGCCCCAGAAGGATGCCCCGCCTGCTGCAACGCCTGTCTCCAGCGCTCCGAGTTTGCCGGCCACGATTTCGGCCAAGCGGGGAGGCTTCATTCCCGAGGGTGTCGAATACGACACGAAGAACAAGCGGCTCCTGACCGGTTCGCTTGCCGAGGGCACGATCTTCCAGTGGCAAGCCGACGGCAACTTAACACCGCTGTTGACCGACGCGGATCTGAAGTCGTCGGTTGGGATTGAGGTCGATGAGGAGCGCGACCGCCTGCTGGTGTGCAACTCCGACGCCGCCGTGTTCCAGGGCAAGGTTGCTGGACAGGCCAAGCTTGGCATCTACAATCTGACTACCGGCGCGAAGATTGCCATGGTCGATCTGGCGGCCACCGATACCGGAGCCGCGAAAGATGCGAAACACTTTGCCAACGATGTTGCCGTGGGAAGCGATGGATCCGCTTACGTCACCGACACCCAGACCAACGTGGTCTATCGGGTGGGTCCGGACAACGTTGCTTCGGTGCTGTACCGGTTTCCCGCGACCAAGGGTCTGGCGCTGAACGGGATCGTGTTCCACCCGTCTGGCTATTTGTTGGTGACGGGCGGCGCGAACCTCTACAAGATGCCGATCAGCAATCCTGCCGGCGTCACTGAAGTCAAGCTTCCGGAGGAACTGCCTGGACAGGACGGCATGCTCTGGGCGGCCGACGGGCGCTTGGCCGTTGTCAGCAACTCGCAGAATCGCATGGTTGGACTGAAGAGCAGCGACGACTGGGCCACAGCTGAGCTGGCTGGTGAAGTGAAGTTCGCCATTCAGGGAACCACGGCAGCGGCTGTGGGCAACGATTTCTACGTGGTGCACCCGCATTTTATGGATGCGGATCCACCCAGCGTCGAGCGTCTCACGCTCCCGTAGACTGCGGGCCCACCCCTCATCCTGCGCCTGACGGTAGCGCCATGGCAGGCCGGGCGCGCGGTGGATTTGGGGCAAGATTTTCAGGCGAGCGAAATCAGCCCCATTCCTACATGGCTTCGGGCTGACTTTGGACGCTGGAAGTCTCCGCAGAAGTAAGTCTCCGAGACGCTGGGCAGTTTAGCCGCAGCAATTCCCCCGCATCCTCTCAGATCCGCATATGTCGCCCAGGGGCGATATATATCGCCCCCTTCGTGAGTCGAGACTCAACCCTGATCGTCCGGCTCAATTCCCAGCTTGTCATTCACAGCAATCCGGAGTTTCTGTTTGCAACCCAAGTCGCTCAGTTGTCTGTATGGACACATGCCCGAGCAGGAACTGGATCTGATCCAATTCACCGCCTGCACTATGACACAGACGTGCGCAGGTGCGCCGAAGATCCTGAGATGCGAGCTTCTCAATGCCGGCTCGCGTTGCGGTGTCTTTCACTACTTCCCAGAGAACCTTCGGCGTCATCCCATCTCCCCAGATCCTGCCAGCCTTGTTGATTGATCGGAACACTCGGCCGGTCGTGATATGCGCTGACTCTGCCCAGGAGTCCACCGCTCTCTTCACCCAAAGAGGAATCGGAACCGTACGAATATGGCCGCCTTTGCCAACCAGATCCGCAATCACCCAATGCTCCTCGCGCAGCTGAATGGAGTTCACCATCAGGCCAAGCAACTCCGCCCGTCGAAGCCCGCAGCCGATCAAAAGCGAGAGCATCGCTCGATTCCGTTTACTGCGCAGCGTATCCGCACTTGTGGCGTTCAGCAGCCTTTTCCCTTGCTCGGCGGTGAGCCAGTTGCCGACCCGTATGCCCAACCGGCGCACTCCCTTCACGCGGCGAATGCCGGCGGCCAGTTCTGGACTCAACAAGCCTGAGTCCGCCGCCTCGTAGGCAATTCTTCGAACAGCCGCTAGACGCAGATTAATTGTTGAAGGAGCGTATTGTCTCTGTTCGAGACTGATCCTATAACGCAGAACGACAGTTCGGTTGAACGCTAATCGCGGCTCCGAGCAGTGCCACTCGACAAATTCAGTGATCGCGTGATCGTAGGTGCGCTGGCCGCTCTTCGATGTAAGGGTGTTCAGAACGGCGGATTTCGCCTGCTCCAGATCGGGCAAAGCCAGGACGCGTTTTGGCGTTTTCTTCTTCTTTCGAGATCTTGTCATTGGCGACGGCCTCCTTGACCCTCGCCTTGATCGTGCGGGAAAGATCATCCCTGCGGCGTTTTCGAAGAGTAATCGTCGAGAAATGTAACCTACAGCGCGAATCCGTTTCCGGCGAGACTTCCTTAATCTCACGGAGAAAAGGCCGATATCCTGACCCTATGTTTCGGGCAGAAATGTAACGGAGTCGGAGCGGAAACTATGAAACTAACTAGTGGCTCTGGATGTTTTCGATCGCGCGTCTGGCGAAAGCTCTGACCTGTTCACTTGAATCCGACAAAGCGCCTCGGAGCGCAGGCAATGCGTCTCTTGCAGCCGGTCCAAATGCTCCGAGCGCGATACAGGCGCTGTTACGTGATCCCTCGTCAGGATTGTTGATAAGTCGAATCAAAGAGGGGAGGGCAGCGATACTGTCTGGAGCCATGCCGCCGATTGCCTGTGCGCTCCAAGCGCGGACGTTGCTGTCGCTGTCGTCCAATGCCGCAACCAACTCTGGCAGCGAACTTACGATGTTCAACTTGGGCCGCAACTCTTCCACCCAACCACCGGCCAGCGCATTGAAAATAAGCGCTACATTCCTTCTGATCCGAACATCATCGTGATGCAAACCGCGTTGAAGGGCTGGCAGTGCCTCCGTTCCCAATTGCCTGATTTGGCGGTATATTTCGCGCCGTCGTCGTTCGATCTCGGGCAATATACCGTTTCCAGGTGCAATCCCGGGCAACGGAGTTGGCAAGTCTCTGAGTTGGTGAACGAGTTCGTCGGCTTTGTCCTGAACGGGCGGACAACCGAGAACGAAAACGGACAAAAGGAAAATTGCACCTATCGCCACCAATGCGGCAGAAACTTGTTTTCTCATCGCTTCTGGCCAAACCTCATGAACTGCTGACCGGATTCCACGTGGAAGAGCTTCGCGGGTCCGCGATACCTTGTTTGGAAGTGATTTCACACCCCCAACGGTAATTATACGATGCAGTTTTGGCCAGCTTTGAAGACCGTTGCTTGCTCTGGCCTAACTGAACCGGATTAGTAATGAGTAGTCGCCAAACGTTTACCAATCCAATCTCAACGCCTCGGAATTCTCTTTGTGCGAAGCCAAGGCGAATGAAATTCCGCGCAGACCGGTAGCGGACATTGACCTGGCGGACGAATCAGCAGGACGCTGCACAACGCGACTTGCAGGCCAGACAGTACGACTTGCGACCGTCGATACCGTAGTCCGCGGCTCTTTGGTATTTTACTTTCTTTGGCGGATGGTCTCGATCGCCTTGACGGCCTCTTCCCGAACCGAGAACCTCGGACCAGTGTCGCCGTCGGTTGCAGCGATGCGTTGTAATAGCGCGACATCGTCAAGTGTGCCGATCTGTCCGAGAACCCGCACAGCCCATCGCCGAGTTGTGATCTCGCGGTGGGTAGTGGCATTGACGATAGTCTGCTTAATCGTTTGAACCGTCGCCGCCGGCAATTGGTGTGTGGTTCGCTTCTCATACAGTCTGCCAAGAAGCGACAGGGCGTCCCATCGATCGAAGCTCTCATCGCTCTTTATAAGTTCCAGCGCAATCGGGACAAGTATTGCACCGCCATTGTCAGCAAGATTCATTGCGAAACCTGAATCGGGATTGTAGGAACTATAAGCCAGCACTTCGAGCGTGCGTGTGTCCCGGAGATTTCCGGACTTCATCAAGATGTCCAGAATGTATGAGACGTACTCGCCGAAGCCTTCTCCGTATTTGGTCGATACTCCGGTCCCTTGTTTGAACAAATTTCGTATCAAGCGGTTTTCGCGATCAAGCAGGTCGACTAATTCCTGGACGACCGTGGATGATTTCGTTGCGTCTGGTATAGCGGCAATCCGCTGCACAGCCTCCTCGCGCTCCATCCAGTTTTCGGAATGCAGTTTGCGAGTCAAATCCGTAATGACCGATTGCAAGCTCGGTGCCCCGGCCGGATAGCCGGCCACCGGTTGAAATTTGCCGCCAGCAAGGTCATACCACGTTTCGACATAGGAACGGCTACTGCCGGCATCGCTACCAGCTTCCAAAACAAGCCAGCGTTTGTCTCCCGACTTTTCAATTCTGGCAGTTCCTTGCCGGTCACCGTACGGAAGATCGACAATTCCGTATACCTTCCATTCCTGAACGCCGTTGCTCTCGTGGTCCGTAGGTTCGAACAGGAGGAAGCGTGTCGGTCCGTTGATGCCGTTTGCGACGTGCACCCTTTCGAGTACGCCGGTATTTCCCGCAACTAAGTCCACATCCCAGCTCTGTTCCACGCATTGGGGCCATTGGCACGTTTCCCATGGTGCAACTCCCAATTCGTTCCAAAGCGCGGTGAGATCGTTGTCGTACGGTTGACGTAAGCGCCGGCGAAATTGGTTCGGCGTCAGGCCATTCAGTTGCACGAGGGGCGGAACAACCAGTTCCGCAGGGAACGGCGGTGGCGAGTTGGACGTTCCGCGAGTCCAGCCCTCGAGTGCAACGGCTTCAGACGTTCTACCGATATCCCGCCGAAGGCTGGCCCAATTCAGACAGATATCGTCGCGAGTCGTTGGATCGATCAGCGGGCTTTGGCGTACTCGCCCGCACGCAGGTAGGCTTTTGCCGACACATCCAGGACCGCTTCAAGCTGGTTCTTCCGGATCGGAGTTGCCTTGTCGATGGCGAGCACGCGTTCGACGATACGCTGCGCGTCCGAATAGCCGTGTTGTTCGAGCTGAAGCTGGGCGAGCGCAACCAACCGGTCAACCACAGCCGGCGCCGGCGTCTGGCCAGTGCCGGCCTGCAACTCCTGGTTCAATTGTCGCGGAGTGGCAGTTTCTGTACGGGCAAACACGGACAGCAGGATCATTGAGACGGCAAGCCTTACACCACTCATAAGACTTCCTCTTCCATGAGTCTGTCGCTCGGCGTTCTGGGTCCCAATGCAGAACGCGCCCCCCCGAATGCAGGCCGCACGCGCGCGAATTTTTGCGGCGTTCAGAGCGAATAAGATCTTCTTCCTGAATTCGATGAACCCCATGAATGTCGTAGACGGTTAGGCCGCCGGCTTACGGGAAACTCGTTTTTTGCCGAGTTTCCGTTCGACGTATTCCTTCAATGCGACCGCATTGTTGTGTTCCGTGTCGTGCGAGCTATACAGGAGCGTAACGCCGCCATGTTTCGCAGCCTCGACGATGGATTCGATCGCTTCCGGTTTTTCACCCAGTTCCCGAAAATACCGCTGCCGGAATTCGCGCCATTTCCCGGGATCATGTCCAAACCATTGGCGCAAGCCAGCGCTCGGCGCGACGTCTTTGAGCCACGCTTCGAGCTGGAGGGCGTTTTTCTTTACACCGCGCGGCCAGAGCCGCTCGACGAGAAAACGTGGGCCATCGGCGGAAGCAGCAGGGTCATACACGCGTTTGAGTTTGATCATTTTTCGATCCTCTCCTTAAGCAGGGCATTCAGATCGTAATTCACGAGTTCGCCGATACGCTCGATGGTCAGGTCTGCCGGTGGATTGGTTGTGATGATCTTTGGATCCAACGCGTAATGTCCCTGGCGCGGAAAAATCGTCGTCAATCGTTCCCCCAATGCTTTTTTCATCGCAGCCAGAATGTGCAGCTTGTCATCGACCATGAGGTAATGACGTGCAGGATAGCGCTGCTTCACATCATCGAGCATCTGCTCCTTGTGGATGTAGATCAATACACGTCCTTCGACGGCTTCCCACAGCCCCGCGCGCTGCACTTTGCGCGGCTGAAAAACCACGTCGCCGTCGGACAGGATTACCGTGGGGCCCCATTGTCGAAGATGTTCGATTACGTCCAATGATCCCGGATACAACCGGTTTGCGAACGGATAATCCACCAAGTACGATGAGACCACGAGCAGGCGTACATCGTGCAGATGTTCGACGCGGTACCGCTGCAGAGCCCCGAGGTAATCGGCATAGCCGAGATCTGCGCGCAATTCTTCGAAGATGCTCCAATACCGCTTCGCGCTTTCGCGACCAACTTCCCGGTCGAGATACTTTTGGAGATCGGCCTGGATATGGTCGTTATCGATCAGTGTGTTATCCACATCCAGCAGAAATACGATATTTTGAGGCGCGCTCATTTCGACCCCCGCTCTTCTGCCGGGTTCTGCCAGACTCCGTACCCGGCAAGCGCGTCAGAATGCGCGACAGTCATCTTTTGACATCCTCCGTCTCTCTATATTCTGAAACAAGCGTGTCCCCGAATTACTCCAATCGTCACAGGAGTGCAACATGACCCCTCTATTGAGACACCGAACTCCAAGCCGTCGATCGCTACTGGCGTGCCGCAAATTACCTTGCCGCTGGTCAAATCTATCTTCACGACAATCCGCTTCTGCGGGAA
>QHXC01000706.1:0-2086 GCA_003222815.1 Acidobacteriota bacterium
CCCAGTCTATTGCACGAAAACGGCGCAGGGCCATCAACGGCCGGAGGTCGACCATCGGCAAATAGCGAGCCAGTATGGGATACGACACCGTACCGAACCATGCGGCATTCCGCGTGGACATCATCGCGAAAACCGCAAATCCGCAAAAAAGAGCGGTCTCGGTGAGATCGGGTTTGATGCGATTGTAGGCCAGGACGAGCAAGCCGAGAAAGAATGGACCATAGAAGAGCATGATCCCTAACAGTTGATTGACCCTTGGTGGTTGCCATTCGGCCACGAACTGCTGGGATCCCTGATCGGTTACCACCGTGCGGACGTAATCATACACTTTGTATGTTTCGGGATTGATCAAGGTCGCCAGACCACAGAAGAGAAGCACCAGGGCGAGTTTGCGCAGTTCCGCCGGCGTCAGGGCATCCGTTCGATCCGGATCGATGAACCGGCGGCAACCTTCCGTAACGATGTAAATTCCGATCAGTCCCAAACCCAAGACAAACGCACCGTGGAAATTGACCCAGAAGATCATGAGGACGGGCAGTGCCCACAGAGCATCGCGGCGCCGAAAGCGATATCCGGAAAGAACCCAGGAATATACGGCAAACATGAAGAAGGAGAATGCCTGCGGCCGCAGGAAACTGTAATTTCCGATCGCGGCGAAAAATGCCACGAAGGCGGCGATTCTCACCTTCTGGGTCGCTTCGAGACAGAGGTGATAAACGAAAAGAAACGCTGCCGCTGACATCAGCGCGTTGAAAAACACGAGCAAAGCAAATCCGCCGAACCGGTATGTGCCGTAATACAGAAGTTCGGCGAGCCAATTCTGAACGACAAACGGCTGTCCGGCTGCGGTAAAGGAAAACAAGTCGACGCGAGGAATCGATCGGGTTGTGGCGATAACTTCGCCTATCTTGAGGTGCCACCAGAAGTCCAGAAACGGAAGTGGGAATAGAAAGCTCTTCCAGAGCAAAGCAAACACCGGAAGTCCTAACCAGAGATGCTCGATGCTGACTTTGAATCCCGCCACGCGAGGCCGGACTTCGGCTATTTCTTCACGCATATGAGGCGTAACTTAAACTGAAGGCGGATGGCGAGCAAACGAATTAGCCGCGGATTGCTCGGATGACGCGGATTATCGCCGGTATTTGAAAAGCGAATCATGATACGGACCATAAATATCCAACCGTTGCTCGAGCGAAAAGTGATGATCCATTTGCTCCTTCAAAATACTACTTACACGCGTATCGTAACCATACAGCATCCAAATGGAGGTCCCGTCCCGAGCGGTGAGTTGGTTCCACTCTGCGACGGACCTCGCCGCTTCCGCTTCCAGCGAAGACCGATTTTCTAACATTTTGGGCACGTCTCGCCAGAAGGGATGGCTATCCATTTCGGAGGGAAACGAGACCTCGCGGAAACACTCACCGCAGCCGAAACGCTTCAGATAAAAATCGACGGCAGGGCGGCTCAAGCTCGTGAAGACAACGACGTCGCCCCTTTGCGCATGTTGCGCGATGTATTTGGCGGTATAAACGTCCGACTGTCCGGGTGGCAGATCAGGCAAATCATCGCGTGCTTGAATGTGGCTCACAGTGGTCCAAACCAATAGGCCGTAACAAAAGGCCAGCAGCAGAGATCTCGGTGCGGACCGCGTCAGCAGCGTTCCGATCAAGATGGCAAGCGCGGGGAGAGCGATGGTGGTGTATCGGGCAGGCGAGTAGATCGGCTTGAAGACAGAGACGGAGATCGGAAGAAGGACGGCTGCGGCGAAGAGTACAGTCAACTCTCTTACGCCCGGTGCGCGCAGGGATGCCGAAAACGATCCGCGTTCGGAACGACCGAGGACGATGCAGACGATGCATATGGCGTAAAAATACATTCCCTCGAACGGACCTCCCCAGTACTGCACCATCACGTCCGTCAGGAAAATCCAGTGGAATGGCGGCATCCCTGAATTCAGCGATGCCGTGGCGCCGTTTTGCATTTGATCCAGAAAGGGTTGAAACCACAGCAGGGCGAAGGGAAGCATGGAAATGGCGGCCAGCCCCCCAGCGCGCATGAGTTTGCGTGGCGCAAAGATCGCACAAAC
>QHXC01000706.1:2119-3088 GCA_003222815.1 Acidobacteriota bacterium
CGCGCCTTTCAAAGGTGCCTTCGGATCTTTTTCTTGACGGCGCGTCCACCCCTCCTGTCCCAGGAGGGGAGTCTGTTCGAATCCAGCGAAGAAAGAAGAAAATCGACAGCGACGCGACGAACCCCAGTAGTGTGTAGCCCCGAATGTTTTGAGCCTGGCGAATGGCCTGCACGCTGATCAGATAAAAGAAGGCGCAATAGAAGGGCGAACGTGTGTCGGAAAACAAGAATCGTCCGGTCACGAAAACAACAACTATTGTTCCCAGATAGAAAATTGCGGAAAGGCTCCGGGCTGCCGCTTCCGAGTTGCCGAACACTGCGATCCACTGATGAAGGATCCAATAGTAGGCCGGCAGGTTCGTGTCGTTCCGGAGACGCGCGATGATGCCCTGCAGGTTTTGAGTCGCAAAGGAGAGGGAACTGACTTCATCGAGCCAGACTGGCCGGCTGGCGCCAATAACAACGAATATCAGCGCGGCCATCGCGGATAACGGGATCAGGGCGCGTTCTGCCCAGTCCGCGAGGCGCATTCCGGACCGTGGGACGTCAACCATATGCTAAGACGCTGCACGCGACAGCCGCTCTCGTGCGAGGAGGATCAAGCTGGCCAACGTTGCCACGGGAGCGAAGGGAAATAAATACACAGGGGCAACCACCAGGCTTTGAGCCACGGTCGACACCCGGTAAATCATGTACAAGATCGTGGCTGAAACCCAGGGCCAGGCGAGCACGAACAGCGTGAACACGATCACGGCACGTCCAAACGGCTTCAGCCGGGAGTATTCGTCACGCCAGCGGAATCCCAGTAAGAGCGCCGGCATGAGAAATATCTGATCGTAACCTTTCCAGAGGGGCGTCAGAGCCAGGTCGGTTGCCATAATTAAAGGCAGTATCAGCAGGAAACGATCCGCGGATGCGGAATCACGCCGAGTTCGCCAGCATAACACACCAAGCCCCACCACCAGTGCGC
>QHXC01000003.1 GCA_003222815.1 Acidobacteriota bacterium
TCCGAGCCCCTCGTCATTTGCTGGGGGTTCGGGTACAACGGTTGCCTTGAATGCGGGAAGCTACTCGGTCAGCGAGACCGCTCAGATTGCCTACGCGGCATCGTTGTCAGCCGGTTGTTCTGGTTCGATCGCAGTGGGAGAGACGAAAACTTGCACGATCATTAACGACGACATCGCTCCGAAGTTGATCGTGATCAAGCACGTGGTCAACAACGACGGCCGGACAGCGGTGGCTGCGAACTTTACGATGAGCGTGACGGCCGGCAAGCCGACTCCTGCTTCGTTCCCGGGAGCAGAGGCTCCGGGCACGCAGGTCGCCCTGAGTGCAGGGAGCTATTCGGTGACCGAAACCGGTCCCAATGGCTACGCCGCATCGTTCTCGGCGGACTGCTCCGGTACCATCGGACTTGGTCAAACGAAGACGTGCACGATAACCAACGACGACTATCCGTTGGCCCTGGTCACGGATTCATCGCTATGCACGTTCGACGTCGATAATGGCACGCCTGGGAGGCAGTTCCGGCTCCTGTTCACGCCGGATGTGAACAACCCGTCCGGTTACAAGCTTAACGCCAGCAACCCCGGGCAGACCTACTACAACGTGTTCTACCCAACCGGATCGACGGTGAATATTACTCTGCCGTATCCGTACGTAACGCAAGGCGCCGTTCCGATCCACGTCTACGATGGCGTGACCATACAGACAGTGAACGGGCAGAGGTGCTTGATTCCGGGGAATGAGCTTGCGAACAATTCAACCCAGGTGACCCTGGCCAACTACAACCCACAGGCGTTCGGCAGCACCTACACGATAACAGTGCCTGCCGGAGCGTACGTAAATATCCATCTCGATTACGGCTTGAAGGGCACAACCGGTTACAAGCCGGGCACCCAGAACAGCGCGATATCGTCCGCTATTACAATTCCGAATCTGCAGTCGTACACCTTCTCGGATTCGGGCAGTGGCAGCGGCACGGTACAAAGCGAGAACGCCTTCAAGAAAGATCCTGGTATTGCGGGTCTCGTCCAGAGTTCGATCACGGGTAATCCAGTGCCGGGAGCTACAGTACAGATCTACGATCCGGCAAACGTGCTACTGGCGACTGTCACGACAGACGCGGACGGCTGGTTCCTATGGGAGTACAAGTACACGGGCAAGGCGGCAACGTTCACGATCAATCTGCCGATCTACAGCGTCTCACAAACTGTGACCTTGAAATCCAATAAGTTTGTCGTTGTGATTATACCCGTGCCTTAGCCTGCAGGTAGAACTTCGGCACGCGCAGAGGTCCGGCCTTTCCAAGCCGGACCTCTTTTTTTGGTTGAACCGCGGGAACACAGCTCATTTCACCGTTACGTTCACGTGGAGGCCCAGGAATAGTTCCCCGAGGTATCGGTCGCTTTCGCTGTGAGTGCACGAGGTCCTTTTTGTGTCCTATTCGTATTCCACTTGTACGACCGAGTTCCGTTCGACGTCGAAGCAACGCGAGTCCCATCTATGAAAAGTTCTACAAGACTCAATGTTTGGCGCGGAAGGGGTGGTTCGTTCAAGCTACCGTTAGAATCTATTCGGCGGTTGAACGAACCACCCCCGTCTGCGCCCAGCTACGGTGGCTTCGCGACATTTCGTTGGACGCGGGTGTCTTATCACGAAACAAAAGACCCCGCGCTTTCAAAAAACTCTTCGAGTGTGGAAACGTGTTCGACCTGTTTGTCTGAAATCAGCAGGATTCTTTGACAGTGAAAGCATGTAGTACAGGTCACATCGACCTTGATGTCTTTTACGGTGTTGCGTTTCGCTCGGCGCTCCAGTGCAGATCACTCAAATGGGCTACCTTCATGCCTACTCCTGCAATCGGCTGCTACTTGCTCATCACGCTCGTGGTTTCGGAAAACACGCTCAGCACCGCATTGGAAATATCCGGCGTGGCGGCCGCAATCAATAATGAGATTAAGACGAGCATGATGGCATATTCAATCGTCGTCACTCCACATTCTTTTTGTCTATTTGTCAACATCTCCCTCCCCTCCTTCCTTCAAATGTCTATAGGCGCGAATCGGTGACGAACATCTTCATCGCCAGTCAACCCACTGCCAAAACAAGCAGACGATTCCGTGAATGGCCGTCGCCGGACGATCCGCCGCCAAGTCCTCCATGAACCGGCGGACAGGTTCATCCAACTGTGCCCGCGCTTCTGGATTGCAGATCAGACAGAGGTCAAACTTTTGTTTTTGAAAGGTACCGTTCGTAGTACGCTTCATCATTCCGGTCCATTTCAGACAGCCGCTTTTTGGCCCATTGTTTGCTGTCCTCGTACCTGCTTTGCATGATCGTGACTAGGGTCTGACGTTCTTCTTCGAGCAATTTATATTGCTTGCTTGTAAGCATAGTTTTTATTTCCGATCGTGCGTTGCAGTCATTTGAATCCTTGCTCGCGGGTCTACGATATGCCTTTCTTCGAGATCGCAGAGATCTTGTCTTTTTCTCGATACCTGTGGCCTCAGCATGGACGGACAGCAGTATGACGAGACCGTGTTTGCTAAACTTGAAGCTCGTAACCAAAAACGCCGCCTCCACAACCTGCAAACCCGCGCGCGGCAAATGGGTTACATACTTGTGGAGGCACATGCGTAATCCCTCCAGTTCCTTGAGAGGGGAGTGGCCCTCACGCACATCGCGAAACCTCCTAAGGACCACATCGCAGAATGTGGTACTTACTTATTCGTACTCCACTTGTACGACAGAGTTCCGTTCGACGTCGAAGCAACGCGAGTCCCATCTATGAAAAGTTCTACAAGACTCAATGCATTGTCCGTTGCAGTCACCTGAACGAAGTACTGTCCGGTTATGGTTTCACCATTTAGCGGTTTGACGAACTTAACCGTTGGAGGAGTGGTATCTGACGGCTGAACGTCGTCGTTGGTAACCGTACACGTCTTTGTTTCTCCCACTGCGATCGAACCGCTGCAACCCGCCGAGAGCGACGACACGTAGCCGCTCGGACCCGTCTCGCTCACCGAATAGCTGCCCGCGTTGAGCGTTAGAGTTGTCCCAGGAGACTCCGTCCCGGGGAAGGAAGCCGGGCTCGGATTGCTGCCCGTCACGGTCATCGTGAAGTTGGCGGCTGTTGCTGTCCCACCGTTGTTGTTGATCATATGGTTGATCACAATCAACTTCGGCTGGATGTCGTCGTTGGTGACCGTACACGTTTTGGTCTCACCACTCGCAATCGAGCCGGTGCAGTCTGCCGAGAACGATGCAGCGTAGCCGCCCGGACCCGACTCGCTTACGGAATAGCTGCCCGCATTGAGCGTCACGGTCGTTCCCGGAGACTCGGTCCCGGCGAAGGATGCCGGGCTCGGACTGCTGCCCGTCACGGTCATCGTGAAGTTGGCCGCTGTCGCTGTCGCGCCGTTGTTGTTGACGACGTGCTTGATCACGACCACCGTCGAAGGCGACGGTGGTGGTGGCGGCGGCGGGGGCGGTGGACTTAAAGAAGGAAGCACCGTGATGTAAGTCTTGTTTGCATCCATGTAACCGTTGTTGTCGATAGCCACGGTCCATAGGTAATAGGTTCCAGGATCGGAGTAGGTGCAACTAGCTTGTGGATTCGTCTGCGACTTTAAAGTGTCAAAGCAGTAGAAGCGATAAGTTGAAATCGTCCCGTCAGGATCGTGGCTCGCGCTCATATCGATATTGACTGTGAGTGGCGCCACTCCGTCCAGCTTGTCTACTGTTGTCGAGGCGATCGGCGGGGTGCCCGTAGCGCCTCCAACGCGAACAATGCCATCGTATTTGGGGGACAGGTTGAGTTCGTTGTCTATTCCCTGAACACTGACTCGATATACACCGGCATATGAAAGTTGCAAGCTGAAATTCTCGGTACTTGCCGAAAGACAGCACACCTCACCCCAAACGGTCTGGCTGAGAAACCATGCTTGCCAATACAGGGGCTGCCTGTTTTCAGGATCGGTCAGTCTGAAGTTCAGGTTGACCGATCCTCCGGTGGGTATGGTGTCTGTCGATAGAGTAAAAACGCCTGCCGGAGGCAACCCGTGGTTGGGATTTGCCAATATTTCGACAGTGGTTTGCCCCGTCGCACTTCCTCCACGTCCGTCCGCTACAGACGCAGCGTAATTCGAAAACGCCAGTCTCGCGAGTGACGATGCTGTAAATGACACAGGATTGGCATTCAGAGGCGGAGAGGGAAAGACGTTATTGAGCATCTGCCCATATATCGCGGAGCCCGATATCAGTGGCGCCCATCCCAGCTTGAGCGCATCGCCAACATCCGGATCAGACGCTGACGCACTAAGAGTGATCAGATCTCCCGCATTCGCCGTCTTGCTGGCGGGCACCCCGGATAGGACAGGAAAGTTGTTTAATGTTGCGGTCGAAAGGGATGGATTATTCAACGCCTTTGCAAAGTTCAATCTTCCGCTCGTTGAAGTCGAGTTCAATCGTGAATCCGTCAAAGCGTCATAACTGCCAGGATCCAGGATGACGTCTCGGATTTTTGCAGCACTTGCGGCAGGATTCACATGGAACAGCGCCGCAGCGACGCCCGTCACATGCGGCGTAGCCATTGAAGTTCCGGAGAGCAACTTATATCCGCTCGGATCACACAGAGAGCATGGTCCGGTCGGAACTGTCGAAAGCGTCGAGACACCGGGCGCCGCAATGTCAACAGTTGCCAAGCCAACGTTCGAAAAATAAGCTCCGGCATCCGTTGAATCTGAGGCTGCGACAGACAAAATACCTCTGTTGTCAAAGGCAGCGGGGTAGAGAGGCGCAACATCGGAGTTGGCGCCAGAGTTTCCTGCAGCACACACATCCAGAATTCCCAGAGATTCGACATTCGCCATTGCATCTTTAAGCGACTGCGTATAGCCTCCGCTACCCCAGGAGTTGTTTGTGACGCGAACGTTGACCCCACTCGTTTTGAGCTGCGCGATTTTGTTGAACGCCAGTACTGCATCGGATGTGTAGCCGCCGCCGCTGGAATCGAGAAACTTTAATGACATGAGTTTCACGCCCCAGTTTATTCCGGCGATCCCGACCCCGTTGTTTGCTGCCGCACCTATGGTTCCGGCGACGTGACTTCCATGGCCGTAATCATCGACGCCTCCAGCAACGCAAGATCCGATACACGTAAATCCGTGGGCTCCTGTCGCCACATCAGTCCAAATATTCGCCTGCAAATCCGGATGAGTGAATGCGATTCCCGTATCGATGACCGCAACTACAATGTCGCTTGCGTCAGTTTGAGTATTCCAGGCTTGGGGTGCCTGGATCTTCAGCATGTCCCATTGCTGAGACCACATCGGATCCCCAGGTATTGTATCGACCGCCTGAACTTCATAATCCGGCTCGGAGTAAACGATATTTGGATTGTTCTTGTAGCGGCCTATCGCTTCGGCAACCGATATGCCTCGTGGATTATCGACCACGAACAGGTTCGGTTGCTGCGACAGACGTCTAGCTTGGCCAGATCCTTGAAGGAATTGCGGTGTACCGCGAAATTTCACCATGATTCTGCCCGGGTGATACCTCAATCCCTTGTTTACTTCCTGATTGACGCTTGCTTGTTGTCCCAGCGCGGAAGTCAGGAGCAACGGTGAGAGAACCAACAACAAGAGTTTATACATTTCGTCACCACAGTCTTCCCCCTCCTAAGTTCGAGCGCCATCATAGAAGTTCTTAAAGCCATGCGCATCGGAAGGTGCGGCCTTTTGCGGCGGCATAAATGTGTCATCCCGAGAGGCGTGGACTGGTCTCTTTGTGTGGGGTGAAAGCCGCTTGTTCGGGAGATTTGTGTAGCCGGGCGAGTTTAGGTAAGCATTCCGTCAAGAATAGCTGTGGAAGAACACTCCGAGTATCGATCTGCATTCAGCCGTCACCAGCTGACTTGAATCAGCTAGCTTCAGGAGGGAATTCATTGTCCGGATGGTAGATCAAACTGTCGAAGGACCGGTCATTCAGATATTGGTCGAGGCCCCAACGCTCGACCTGATTGAAGACTTCGACGAATTCCTCGCGCGTGATGGGTTGATACACGAAACGTTCGCCGCGGGTGAAGCGCTCGAAATCCCAACGCCGGTCTTCAAATTCGGGCGGTATGCAGTGTTTCCACAGCTGGAGGTACTTCGGCAGGTCCGCTTCGAGCGCCCGCTCGGCTCGATCGAGCGCCCGCAGGTAACCGCGCACACCCACTGCGGCCGCCGACTGCGGCACCCACCATAAGGTCTTAAATTCGTCGGCGATGATCTCGCGCAAACCTAGCTGTTTCGCCATGTCGATCTGTGGGGGAAGCAGGCTGGCCGCTTCAACTTCATTCTCGAGCAGAGCCTTGAGCCGCGCGCCGAAGCCTCCCACATTGACGGTCCTGATCCTCTCCAGAGGCATGTACTTTTCAAGCCGATAGGGCACGTTGAAATGGCTCCCGGCGCGCATCCCCACCGCAACCGGGACATCCTTCAGGTCCTCCGGCATCCGGATTTTCGAGCCGGGTCGCACGAAGATCGCCCACGGTGAGATGCCGTAGCAATCGGGGACAATAAGACCCATGCCCGCGCTCGCGTTGCTGATGGTTCCCCAGAGACAGGCGCACTGAATCACCTGTTCGTCGACCGCCTTGTCTTGCGGGCGCTCGAAATACTCCATCCCTCTCCAACTCGACTGGGTGCCGCGAAATGTCTTCCAGTCAAACTCAACATCGAGGCCTTCGCCGGCAAAGAATCCTTCTCCCTGCGCGACGAAATCGTTGAGTCCCATTCCCTTTGGGGCGACTTTGATACGAACGAGTTGACGGGCTTCTGGCATTGCACGTTTTCCTCAATTGAAAAATCCAGGTTTGGTTTCTTGCAGGATTCCGAGAATTGCCTCGCGGTCCGATTCAGACAGGGAGGCGAAGTCCTCACTCTTATCCTGTCCGTTCAGCACTTCACGCAACCGGCGGGTGACGTAGGCTCTAATTGGATCCGGCATTTCATCGAAAGTCTTGGAGTAGATGACGTAGCTCAGCGGATATCGAAACAACCTGTGCTTCAGGTCCAAATCCCGCAGAGACCGCCCGTGACTGTCCCGGGGTCCTTGATTCACGAAGTCCGAGGCAAAACCCGACGTCCCTGTGATGGATTCGGTAAGGGGCGCCTCGCCTGCGAACACCATCGCTCTCACAATCTTCTCGACATCGTCTTTAACGAGATCCATCGCGGTCTTCGAATCTTGCTTTTCCCGCATTGCGGACTGTAGCGCATAGCGCGCGAAATTGATCAGATTATGAACGTGAGTCTGATGTCCAAGAACCATCAGCGCAACGATGTCGCTGTGTGCGCTCAGATACGGTTTTGTGTCGAACCAACGCCGGAGGTCCGTCACATTCGCCCCAGTAGAGAGGTCCATTTTCGCGACGTAGTTTTTGATATTGTCGATGTCGGATTCGGCCGCCTTTACGATCGTGTTGCCCAGATGCCTCTGACCGCCGTGCGTCCCCGTGACGTACCACCCGCCCCAGCGTTCTCTCAGAGGACTCTCATCGTTGGTGATGAGCGCCGCCGCTTTTATTGCGTTGCCCGCGGGATTGGGGAGCACGGATAGCATGAGAAGCCGCGGAACTTGAGTTGCAGCTTGGAACGTGTCGTGGCAGACCATTCACTCTTCGGTCTTCCGCTCGAACTTTGGTCGAGACGTCTTCTCCTGGCTAAGCGTGTAGAAAACCGCGCCGGCCTTCGGATCGACGGAGGCGATCTCAATTATGGGCGAAGGCGGAACCCAACCTACGTAAGAATCATCGTTGAAATACAGTGCGCGTGGATTCGACGGCGAAATGAGTCCGAGATCGAAACTCGATTTCGAAAACACCAGGGCCTGCGATGAGATGGGAATCTTCAGGTTCTTCAACAGCGAGCGCAAGTATCCCTGATTGGGTTCGAACTCGAGCTTCACTTTGCCGGTGTCGATTTTCTGTTGCAGGTCCGCTGCGGGGTCCGTGGGTATAGCGGCCGTTTTGGAGTTGCGTACTTGAAGCAGCGCGACCCCAGTTGCGGGGATAAGCAGGGCGAGGGCCATCAGGCTCAGTCGTAGAAGCCGGCGATTTTTGTCTAACGACAATCCCAAGAACCGCATCGTCATTCAACGCTCCTGGCCGCGAATTACGCGAAGGGGCCGCGGGGAACTTCCATTGGCGCCATTCGCGTAATTCGCGGCCAAATCTTTTTGCGTATGTCCCTTACTGACTCTGCTGCGCATCCCGGACCGCCTTCAACGCCAAACGTTCCTCGCGGTTTGGATCGTTCACGACCTTGCACTCGTTGTTCAGGATCATGGTTGGGCGCTGAATCAGGTTGTACGCCGGCCAATTCGGAAGATCCGGATGGTTTGGATTTCCGGTGCGCGCGAATGCGGCATAGGCGGCGCTCATCTTGTGGGCGAGCGCGTAGCGTTCCTGACCTGCGCCGGTCATCGAGGCGGCGATGTCCACGTTGTACAACACGAACGGAATGTCCAGAGTGTGGTACGACTTCATTTGACCGTGATGCACGGGCGACCGCCAGTTGAAGTAGTATTGGTAGTTTGCTGCCTTGCCCTGGGCGACCTTGAGTTCGGCCAGCGTTTGCGCGCTTGCGCGGCGTGTGTTGTCGGCGTTCATGATCAACCAAACGTCGGTGTTGGTGATGCCGGGATGCGTCTTCCGGTAGAGGGCGACGAGCTCCCTGGCCTTCGAGTCGTCATTGCGTGCGATTCGCTTGACACGCGTGAACATTTCTTCCTCAGGCATCTCGAGCGGCGGCGGTGGATCATTCCACGCGTCCTCTGTCTCAACCGAGCCTTGCATGAATGGAACGGTTGCCGAAACTTCCGGTGCGGCCGGGTACCACTGATCGGTTGGAAGCGACTTACCGTCAACCACGGGGCCGCCCGCGAGACCCTGGATGCCGGGCCGTGTCTCGAACGTCTCCTGCAGTTGCTTAAATGGTATCTTCTGGAGTTTATCGAGCTGGTTGCTCTTGAGTCCGAGTCTGGCGAGAAACTCTTCGGCTGCCTTCGTTGCATTTGTCCGTGGCGTCCCCCGAAGGGCCGAGCCGCTCATCGCGATGGCGCGATGAAATAGTCCCTTCGCCGATGGCATGGCCATCAGCGTGGTGACCTTGCCGCCTCCTCCGGACTGGCCGAAGATGGTGACGTTGCGGGGATCGCCGCCAAATGCGGAGATGTTGTCCTTGATCCATGCGAGCGCGGCCACAATGTCCTGCATACCAACATTGCTCGAGTTCGCCCACTTCTCGCCGCCAAGATCGGCGAGGTGCAAGAAGCCGAACAGGTTCAACCGGTGATTCACCGCCACCATAACGACATCTTCCTTGCGTGCCAGGTTTGTGCCGTCATAGAGCACCCAATTACCAGATCCACCGGAGAAACCACCACCATGCAACCACACCATGACGGGTCTCTGCCCATTACCCAAACCGGGAGTAAAGACATTGATCGTGAGGCAGTCCTCGCCATCCGGCTCTCTTCTGTCTAACGACCATACTTCCGAAATCGGACCACCTGCATCCTGCGGAGCCCTGTGCCCTACCTGGAAACAATCCCGCACACTCGTCCACGCTGCGGTTTTCACCGGAGGCATGAAGCGGTTCGCGCCCTCAGTTGATGCTGCATAGGGAACCCCCCAAAACTGATGGACTCCGTATCGAACAAGACCGCGGATTTTCCCTGCGTTTGTTTGGACAGCCGCGGTCATGGTCGTACCTCTCGCGTCCTGCGCGAGCGCCCTGGTCCACGGACCACCCGCAAAAATGCTCGCTGCCGCTATCGTTCCGGAACCAAGGAATGACCGCCGGCTCATTCTTGTGCGGTCGTGCTTCAACCATTCGGAACCCATGACTACCTCCTGACGCTAGTCGATATCGCATTCGCCCATGAATCGAGAAAACTATACACCGTGTCGGAGCAAATTGAATACAAACTCCCCCTGCTCACTCGGACCTCTTCTGTCACGGTGTGGCGTAAAAATCCCTCTCACACCCGCAGCCTAAAGACTCGGAAAGGAAGGGCAGAAATGACACCGGAACAGGAAAGAGAAATGCAGGAGCTCGACGTGGAAATTCAGATCGCTGAAAAAAAGCTCAGAATATTGGGCATTAGAAAGCAAATTGCAGAAACGGAATTAGCAATTGTCGAATTGCAACAGAGTTTGAAGGAACAATTAAAAGCGGAGACTGCCCGAAAAGCGGCCGTTGCCTGAGGCGTGGTCCGGATCAGGGGGTCCGGGACAGCGTCCCGACCCCTGTCCCCTGATCTCGACCGCAATTTTCTGGCAAGGCCGCTGGACGTTAGTATAGAGTCTGCTGCAAACTGCAAGACTAAATAGGAAAACGGCAAAAAATCGGACTGTCTTCGGAAGTTCCATGAAGAGATATCTAAAAACGAAGTCTTCGTGGGCGAGATCACGAATTGGCGAATTCAGAAGCTCACGTTGCATCCAAGGCAGTCGTCGAACTAGCCTCTCGAAGGATGCAAACGCGGGCTGAAGCCCGCGACTATGTAGAATGCGGCAGGTAGGCATGTCGTCGCGGGCTCTAGCCCGCGTTTGCGCTTCGTTAGAGTGCGAATACGAAACAGAAGGAGAGAAACGTATGTCAAAGACGATCATTTTCCCCATCGTGCCATGCTCGATGCTTTGCATGGCGCTCGCCATCTTCGGTCAGGGCGGTGGGCGAGGCGCTGTTCCAGCACTCAAGCCAGATAACCCTCAATCTTTGGCGCACATCGACGCAGCCAAGAAAATGGCAGGTAACGACGCGTTCCTGGCCAAACCGTACAATTTCTTCTGCATACCCGCCAACACCCGGGCGAACAACGCAAACGCACCGGAGCTCGAACCCGTAAAGCTCTTTGATAATGTTTATGCGGTAGGCAACTCGGAAACGACGGTCTATGCGATCACCACTTCGGACGGGATCCTTTTGATCGACTCCGGGTATACCGACAGGGTCGAAACGGTCGTTGTTCCTGGACTGCAGAAACTTGGGTTGGAGCCGGCGAAGGTCAAATACATCCTCCTGGGTCATGGCCACGCGGACCACTTCGGCGGCTCAAAGTATTTCCAGGATCATTACGGCACGAAAGTTGGGACCACGGCGGCAGATTGGGACTTGATGTATCCCGCCAATCCACCGGCAAATCAGAACGCGAATGCGAACCAGGCGAGGCCGAAAAAAGATCTGGTCCTTCGAGAAGGCCAGCCGGTCAAACTGGGAAACGTGACAGTCACCCCTGTTGCGATCCCAGGGCATACTCCGGGCTCGCTCGCGTTTATATTTCCGGTTAAGGACAAGGGGAAGACCCGTATAGCGGGACTCTTTGGCGGCACCATTCTCACCGTAGATCGAATTACAACAGATGGGTTGAAGCAATATACCCAGTCCATAGCCCATTACCTTGAAACAGCGAAGAAGATGAGGGTCGAAGTGGAACTTCAGAACCACGCGATCTTCGACGGTATGCCCGAAAAGCTCGCAAAGCTGAAGACGATCAAAGCGAGTGATCCGAATCCGTTCATTGTCGGTACGGATCGATATGTCAAGATGTGGAGTATCGTTTCCGAGTGTATCCAGGCGGAAATCTCGCGCCGCGGCACGAGCACGAATTAGTTCGATTGTAAAAATTGGTTAAGCGCGGGCTATAACGTCCGCGCTTATTTTTTTGAACGTCTTCCACGCCGGGACGGTTCTAGTCTTTCTCCGCGCTTGGATCGGCTGCGGCTTTCGGCTCCCACGCTGCGGCGAGTGCTTTGCCTTGGGCGATCTGATCCGGAGTCATCTGTTTTTCGGCTGCAGCAAGCTGTGATTGATAAAATTCACCGTCGTGCGCGGCGGCCAGCCGGAGCCACATATCGGCCTGTACGAAATCGCGCGCGAGATTCTGACCACCCTTCAAGTAGGCCATCCCGAGGAGAAACTGAGCATCTTGCATTCCCTGGTCCGCGGAAAGCCTCAGCCATTTCAACCCTTCTGCAATGTCCCTCTGGGGCAGCAGATATATCGCGCCCAGAAAGAATTGAGCGTCGGTGTTGCCTTGGCCGGCGGCTGCCTTAAACCAATGAATGGCCTGTTCAGAATCCTTTTCAACCCCCTGGCCTATCATGTACATCTTGCCAACGATCAACTGAGCCTCCTGGTTGCCTTGCTCTGCTACAGCGGTGAATTCTGTCAAGGCCGTCGCGTATTCCCCTTTTTCATAGGCACGCATCGCGGAGTCAAAATCTTGCGCCATGCAGATTTCTGAGCATAGCAGGACCGAAAGAACGCAAAACAAAAACTGGGCTAAGCGAGACGACATCCTATTTTTCCTCCTCATTTTTGGTCCGGTTGCGAGCTTTTGAATTCTCGTTGCAACATGTTTACGGGTTTGGGTCAGGCCTCAAATCGGCCTGACCCAAACGTCGGTAGAACGGCGAGTTTAGAAGGCAATCCCGGTACTGGGAGTGAAAATCTTATTCTGCGTCACGATAATGTTGACAGGCCCTACGCAGGTCGCAGCCGCCGCGTAAGTTCCATCACTGACAAAAGTCGAAGGAGTCCACTGCACTGTCACGCCGTAGTTGCCGGATTGCAAATTGGTGACGACCCAGTTGAAACTGTGGGCGCCAAGCGTGCTCTCGTCAAAGCTAATGAAGCATCCGCCGCTGCCGTCAGTATTGGCAAGGCACTGGGCGGCGATCGCGGTAAACAGGTTTGAACTGAGCCGGATGAACCGATCTTCGTAAGTGACCGGAGCAGACGGAACCACCACAGGGTCGGGTTGGCCACTTAGTGGAGTTACCGTCACCTGGAAATCCACTCCCGCTTGCGCGGAGGTGGAGGCTGTAGTTTGCTTCGAGCTAATGGTAACGTTCGTCAGAAGGCCAACTACCGCTGAAGGATTAATTACGAACACGTTACCGTTGCCACTGGACGTTTTCATCGTTGTCTTGAGGGATGTTACTGTCCCCCCCACTCCGCCAGTGAGCGCGCCGGTCGACGAGTTCACGACGCACTGCAAGGGCAGGTGGGCGAAATTGAAGCTCCCGCTGCTCTGCGCGAAGGCCGCGGGTGTAATCAATGTTGCGATTACGAATAAAGTCGCTACAAGGGTCATCTTCTTCATGTGTCCTCCTAAACTTTCGGTTGATCTTTCCGTGGCGGGCCCGCTTGAGGAAAATTTTCACAGGTACGCTCCCGGTTTCTGCCACCGTTGCACATGGCGTTCCGCTGAGACCTCGGTAGCGGTAACCGTTTTTTGTCATTGGTCCTAACGTAAATTGGCACTTATGAAACTGGACTCGAATGCAATCTACTTGGTGTTCTTTGGTCAAGCTCTTGGTTAAATTGGCGAGAACTAGCGACTAATAAAAAAAATATCGCCGCTACAAACTTCTCGGTGAAGGTTCGCCGCGACATCAAGCCTGTCATTTTCGTGACTCACAATGGACAGGCCAACGTGCGCGACTTCGGCGTGGCCAAACTGGTGGGCCAGCACAACGTGGCGAGTTCAATGAGCGCAGCGCCGACGGTCTCAAAACTATTTGGCCGCGCTCGTTTCCGCGAGAAACCGGTCGATGATTGCGAGGAAATCCGTGGGGTTTTCCTCGCTAGGATAATGACCTAGACCGGGCATGGTGACGATCTGAACCTGAGATAAGGTCTTCTTCAACACTTGCTGCGTTTCAGCCGGGACAATGGTGCTGCGCCCGCCGAGTATGTAGATGATGGGCGATTTGATCTGACTCACGAATCGCCACAGCTCGGTCGGCACGAATCCGTTGCCGATGTTGGGATCACGTTTCCAGATGATGCGTCCATCCGGGCGCTGTTTTGAGCCGTGGTGCGCGTATGCTCGAAGAACGTCCTCAGACGTACGGGAATTTCCGGCCTTCAGCTGAGCGAAAAGCTCGTCTTCGGATGCCCAACCCTTTTCGTCTTCTTGCTTGATGCGGCTCGTCACGCCATCAGCGATCTCTCGAGGGCGCTCGGGCCCGACATCTTCACTAATCACGGCGGCCGTGAGATCGGGATGCAAGCCGGCAAACACCTGCGCGACGCGGCCGCCCGTCGAATTTCCCCAGATAACGACGTTTCGAAGTTGGAGCTGCTGGGCCAGGCCTTCGATGTCCTTGACGTAATCCTCCACGAGATACGCTCCCTGTGGATCCCAACCGGAC
>QHXC01000004.1 GCA_003222815.1 Acidobacteriota bacterium
TTCCGATCCAACACTCATGCCCAGCGCCTGCTTCGAGTCTCGGTTCTGTATTTACCTGCCCTCTTAGTGCTCATGATGATTGACAAGGTTTAAAGCCGCGAATGACGCGAATTACGCCAACGCGCACCAACGATCCTTGAAACGCCGTTGGCGCAATTTCGCGTCATTCGCGGCCAAAGATCCAATGAACAACACTGTCGTTCAGGTTCGAAATCTCGCGCATTCGTACGGAACCCACAAGGCGCTTGGCGGCGTGAGCTTTGATGTTGGGCGCGGAGAAATGTTCGGTCTGCTCGGTCCGAATGGCGGAGGGAAGACAACGCTCTTCCGAATCCTTTCGACATCATTTCCACCCACGTCGGGAGGAGCGGCTGTCTTTGGGGCGGATGTGCGAACGCACGCAAACCAGGTTCGACGGCGAATTGGTGTTGTGTTTCAGAGTCCCAGTCTCGACAAGAAGCTGACTGTTCGTGAAAACCTCATGCATCATGGTCACCTGTACGGCTTGCGCGGAAGCGAGCTGCAAACGCGCATGAATCAGATGATGGAACGGCTGGCGGTGACCGAGCGCGCGGATAGCATCGTTGAGACGTTATCAGGCGGCTTTCAGCGTCGTGTCGAATTGGCAAAGGGACTGTTGCATCGTCCCGAGTTGCTCATCTTGGATGAGCCATCCGCCGGACTCGATCCGGGAGCACGAATCGACCTCTGGCTTTACCTCCAAAGACTTCGCGACAAGGATGGCGTTACGATATTGCTGACAACCCATCTCATCGATGAAGCGGATCGGTGCGATCGGGTTCTGATCCTGAATCAAGGCTTGGTGGTTGCGTCCGGCACACCCGATTCGCTCAAGGACGAAATCGGGGGCGACGTGATTGTCATTAGCGCCCATGAACCCGAAAAGCTCCGCGAGATGATTGCAACCAAATTTGGAGTTCGACCAACTCTGCTTCACGGCAAACTTCGCGTCGAAAAGGAAGCCGGCCACGCGTTTGTTTCCCAGGTGGTCGAGGCCTTTTCGAGTATGATCGAATCTGTGACGCTGTCGAAGCCGACTCTCGAGGACGTATTCATCGCTCGCACCGGACACCGGTTTTGGGAGGATCAATGAGTGCCAGTGACTTTCTCCTGGCCATGACCTCCCTCTGGCGCCGTGAAATGGTGCGGTTTTTCCGCCAACGCAGCCGTATCGTGGGCGCTCTCGGTTCGCCGCTGCTGTTCTGGCTGCTTCTCGGATCGGGAATAGGCTCGTCGTTTCGGCTCGGGTCATCCAGTCTCAGCATGGGATACATGGAGTATTTTTTTCCGGGGACTGTCGTCTTGATCCTGTTATTTACTTCGATCTTCTCAACCATCTCGATAATCGAAGATCGAAAGGAAGGATTTCTCCAGGCCGTACTCGTTGCGCCGATTCCGCGCTCCGCCTTTGTCCTCGGTAAACTCCTGGGTGGTACCACACTCGCTGTCCTGCAGGGTGTGCTGTTCATGCTGTTGGCGCCGCTAGTCGGGATTTCGTTTTATGCGATACCGGCGGCACTCGGTATGCTGGGCCTGGTTGCATTCGGGCTGACATCACTGTTTCCGGCTCCGTGTTCCCTGCTTCCGGCGCGCCCCCTTGGTTGAAGCTTGTGATTGCGGTGAATCCGTTGACATACGGTTTGGCCGCGGTTCGCTGGTCGATTTATGGAATAGCGAAGGCAGCCGCGATGAGCTTGCCCTCATTTGCAGTGTCTTTCGGTGTGTCTGTGGCCTTTTCCGCCACCGTGTTTGCTGCAGCAATCCTGGTAACCAGACGGACGTCGTGATGAAACACCTCGCGTTTGTTTTGCAGTGCGTTTTGTTTTTTGGATGCAGTCGATTGGGGCAGCCGGACATCCCTGCGTATTTCGCCGTTCCTGACTTCTCACTGCTCGAACAGAGTGGCAAGACTGTCACGCTTCATGATTTGGCTGGCAAGGTGTGGGTTGCGGATTTTATTTTTACAAATTGCGGAGGCACTTGTCCGGCGATGACCGAGAAGATGCGCAAGTTGCAGGATGTTCTTCCATCGGCCGTGCACTTGGTTTCGTTTACGGTGGATCCTTCGCGAGATACGGTGGACGTCCTCGCGGAATATGCCAGGAAATACGGAGCGGACGAACAACGATGGCAGTTCTTAACTGGTGAGAAGCAGGCTCTCTATGATCTCTCCGTCCGGGGATTCAAGATGGCGCTGGATGACACCAGTGGCACCGTGGCAGAGCCAATCACGCACAGTACACGATTTGTCTTGATCGATCAGAAGGGCGTGATCCGCGGCTATTACAGCGGCACGGAAGAGGAAGAACTGAAGCGCCTTTCGTCGGACGCGAAAAAGCTCCTATGATCGGTATCATGGGCCTGCCCACTGTGAACGCGGCATTGAATCTCACCGCCGCGATCCTCATCGGCACCGGCATTTATTTCATCAAACAGAAAAACATCCGCGCCCACAAAGTCTGCATGATAATGGCGCTTGCAGTGTCCGCACTTTTTCTGACGTCTTACCTGATTTATCACTACAACGTCGGTTCCGTGCGATTTACCAAACAGGGATGGATTCGTGGTGTGTATTTTCCGTTGCTGATCTCACACACGGTCCTGGCCGCCGTGGTCCTGCCTTTGGTTTTGCGAACAGCTTTTCTGGCGCTCAAGGGCCGGTTCGTGAGTCACGTACGGATTGCGCGGTGGACGTTTCCCACCTGGATGTATGTGTCGATAACGGGCGTGGTAGTGTATTTGATGCTGTATCATTGATCTTTTTCATTTATCTGACTAACGGTTTCCGCCCGCCCGTAGTAGATCCCCGTGTTCTCAAGGTGTTTCTGGCCCCAGGCCCAACCGCTGCGCAACGGGGTGTTGGACTCATACCAGGCAACCATCCTCACACCCGTCCGTTCGGCATCGGACCGGAGGCGGAAGGCTGGACTGTTGTCAAAGAAGAAGTCCGCACGGTCAGGCATCCCGAACGCGAGCGGGTTGGTGTTGTCGATCTTCGCTTGCAACAAAGATCCGGGCACGTAGAACTGGGTCCGGGGCAGCTTGAGCGCGCGCCCATCAGGCTGTATCTCAGCCAGAGCATCGATGACAGGCAAATCGAGGCTGTAGGCCAGAGTGGTGGATCCGCCGATCGCGAGAATGGTCCCGCCGTCCTGAAGAAACTTTTTTAATTGTGCAACGGCGTTCGGTGCACCGTCGTCGACAAAGATCAATACGTCGAACTTTTCGGCGAGATCTACGGAGTCGAAGGTAGTTTGATAAACGACGTTGAACGGGAATTCGAAATTTTCGAGCACGAGCCGCGTCCATCCCGAAGGAACAGAGCCGCCCGCACGGTCCCAAAGTCCGATGCGGACGGGCCCCAGCTTTAGTGCTTCTCCGGCAGGTTTCGTACCCGTTGCCTCAAACGTGAGACCGATCTCCTGAGTCATTTTCTGGAGTTTCGCCAGAGTGCCAGGTTTGGCGGAAATGAAGTGGGTACCGGCAGGATAGGTCTTTCCGTTGGCCCTAAAAGCGGTCTTTACCCAATAGACTTCTTCGTTGCTTTTTAATAGACGATTGACCGCGATGAATGAATCATTGACGGCATGACTAAGAAGGTAGCCGGCCGGCGCCGGAACCTGCGTGATCGTTCCGGCTGGAGACTTCACTTCGGCAGCGAGTTTCTCGAATGGACCGTTAAAGGCCTCGAGAATACGATCAAATTTCACGCCCATTTGATACGCGAGCGTCCAGCCGGCGCTGTCATAAGGCGGTGTGGGAGGTGCGCCCGGGTATTCGAAATCATCCGGGTGATCCTGCGGTTCAAACATGTCCAGAACATGTGGGCGGAACGCCTGCGCGGTTTTTACAACGTAGGAGCCGGCGGGGTAGCTTTTTCCGCTGACAGAGAACGGCGAGGTTGCGCGGTGAATCGTGATGCCGTTCTTGATTAGGGCATTGACGAACTTCGTGGCTGTCAGGAAATCCGGTTGATCGGCTGGAATGATGTAGCCCCGGGGATCGCGGAGCGCCGGATCGCGCAGCGCCTCGTAGTATTTCAGTGGAACGGTTCCGCCTCTGCCGGTGACCGCGCGATCCTTCACAACTTGCATTTGCACGTTTTCGATGCGGCGCGGCGTGTTCGTCCACGTGTCGCGGCTTCCACGCTCGATCGAATTCATACCCATGCGGTAAATGCTGAAAAGCAGCCGATCCTTGTTTCGCGATGCGTAATCCACCACGGCGCGGTTTGCTGTAATCGAGTAGTCGATCGATTGACGGAAATGCCACTTCCCCTGGGGACTGATCGGAAAAGGCAGATCGTTTTTCGGAAGCGACTTTTCCGGCACAAACGGGATGTTGATGGGTGTCGGATTGCCGATCGTTTCCGTCAGCAGCCCGATCTGGTTGTGGAAGTATGGACTCGTGCGAAGACCGCCGTTCCACCAAGTGGAATAGTTTGCGCCCGTACGCGATGTCACGCCGGGCTTGCCTTCCGCTGCGAAACGGCTGTGCATGGCCGCGCCCACTTCATCCAGCAATGTCATGACAAGCGTGTCGAAGAAGAAATTGAACGGATCGCGGAATGGCGGCGCAAACATCACGGCGCCGGCCGGACCCGTCTGGTGGTGGTTGTAGACGATCTGCGGGAACCATTCCCGGAAAAGGACCCTGTTGATCGCTTCGGTTTCTGGCAACGCCGTCATGTAAAAGTCCCGGTTGTCGTCGTGGCGTATGATAACGTCATTCAGAAGTCGGGTGGTTTCAGGATCCGTGCGGCTCACGAGTTGATAGATGCTCTCGATGAGCTGTTGCGCCCCCAGAACTTCCGTCGCATGGATTCCACCATCGATCCAGACCACGGCTTTACCTTCAGCGGCGAGAGCGCGGGCTTGATCGTCCGTTACGCCTTCGGCATGGGAAAGGCGCTGAGAGATTTCCTTATATCGAGCCAGCTTCTTATGGTTCTCCGGCGAAGTGATGATCGCCAGGTAGATCGGCCGGCCTTCGGAAGATTTGCCAATCTCCTCGACGTTTATTCGATCGGATTCGTGGTCGAGCTTCTTCAGGTAATCGACGTATTGCGTATAGTTGACCAGAACGTAGTCGTCGCCGATGTTGAAGCCAAACTGCTGCTTCGGCGTTGTGATTCTGCCCTGCGCTTGAAGCCCGGCTGCCGTCACCAGAAGGACCAGGAACAAATGAGTGGCGGCACGAGTCCTGTTCGCTAACATAAGCACTGGATTTTAAGTCAGAAAGAAGGCGGGACGGGACGAAAACTGTAGCGGCTCATGGCCAGAGCCGTTCGGTTGCCAGGCGCGCATGCCTGGATCGGGCGCGACCCAGACCTTACCTGGGCGGTTCCATCCATTGCTTTCTGCCCTGGGAATAGGGCCTTCGCAAGTTTGGTATCATCGCTGTTTGATGATTTCGCTCATGCATGTCTCTAAGGTGTTCGATGGGAAACGGAAAGCGGTTGCCTTGGAAGACGTGAGTCTTGATATCGAGGTTGGCCAGGTTGTCTCTATTGTCGGACCTTCCGGTTCGGGAAAGTCGACGCTCTTGAACCTGATCGGAGGCCTCGACCGGCCCACAGCCGGCGAGATTCGAATCGAAGGCCAGAATCTTCGCGAACTTTCGGACGACGATCTCACGCGTGTCCGGCGCGACAAGATCGGCTTCGTCTTCCAGTTTTTCAACCTGCTGCCAACCTTGAATTGTCTGGAAAACGTCGCTCTCCCGCTGCATCTGCGCAAATGGTCCCGCAAGAAGATCGAGGAGCGTGCGAAGGAACTTTTGGATCTCGTGCAACTCAGCCATCGGACGGAGCATCTGCCCGATGAGCTATCCGGAGGCGAGCGACAGCGCGTGGCCATTGCGCGAGCGCTTTCCGTCTTTCCGCCGATTCTGCTGGCGGACGAACCCACGGGGAATCTCGACACGCGGACGGGCGGGGAAATCCTCAAGCTGATTGAGGATCTTCACGATCGTCTCGGCTCAACGGTTCTGATTGTGACCCACGATCTAGAAGTGGCGGAACGATGCTCACGGACCGTCGCCCTTCGCGACGGACGCATTGTGGAGGACCGGCGTCGATGACGCTTCTTCGGTTTTATGAGCTGATTAACGCATAGGGAATAAGCGAACCGGCTCAGATGCCTGTGCGGCCGACGCAGATGTTCGGCGACTCAACGATGCGAGGACTGAGGCGCGTCATGAAGCAATGCTCTCTTTAGCGCTTACCAAGACCAACGACGCTGACGCGACCCAGCGCATGTTTGACACGTACTGATTGAAAAAGGAGGTGTTCAGGTAAGATAACGTCGAATCATCTAGTAAGTGACATGGCTTTTCCGGAGGATCATGACAGCAGATCTTGTTGTGAAAAACGGTTGGGTGGTGACATCGCAGGAAACCTTCAAGGGCGGGATTGCGATTGCGGACGGAAAGTTTGTCTCCATCGGAACGGATGATTCGCTGCCCGGCGGAAAAGAGGTCATCGACGCCAAAGGCCGGCACATTCTTCCGGGTCTCATCGACGGACACGTCCACTTCAGAGAGCCCGGCCTGACCTATAAAGAAGACTTTGGAACGGGATCCATGGCCGCGGTATGCGGAGGTATTACAACAGTCATCGATATGCCGAATGTTGTTCCTCCGACAGCAGACGCCGAGCAGGTCCGTGTAAAGCAGCGTCTGGCCGAAGACAAATCGCTCGTCGATTTCGGAGTGCTGGCTGTCGTGGTTCAAACCAATACCGCCGAAATTTTTCCAATGGCGGAGGCGGGCGCGATTGGTTACAAGATCTTTTTTGGCGAAACTATCGGCAACCTTCCTTTTCCTGACGACGGAATGTGTCAAGAAGCTTTCGCCAACATTGCTCAGTCACAACTTCCCCTGGGGATCCATGCCGAGAATCGCCAGATCATGAACTACTGGACAAACAAGCTGAAATCGGAGGGGAAGAACGCTCCGATTTATTGGGAGGCCTCCAGGCCGGACATGTGCGAAGCCGAATCTGTCGCGCACGCCATTTTCTTTGCGGAGCACTTCGGGACGAAATTGCACGTGTTGCACATGAGTTCCAAACAGGCAGTCCACCTCGTAAAGGAAGCAAAGGCACGAGGTTTGAGAGTTACAGCAGAAACCGGACCTCATTACTTGCTCCGCGAGTCCAAAGACATGGCCGAGGTTGGACCTCTTTTGAAGATGAATCCGCCGGTACGCACCAGGGACCACGCGGAGGCCCTATGGGACGGGTTACTCCATGGGTATGTCGACATGATTGCAACAGATCATTCACCGCATACGCTCGAGGAGAAGGGAACCGATATGACGGGTAAACTGCTAAAGCCGGCGATTTGGGATTGTGTCTCTGGATTCGCGGGCGTTGAGACAGGTGTTCCACTAATGCTGACCGAGGTCAACAAGGGCCGTATGACTTTGAATCAGTACGTCAAAGTGGCGAGCGAAAACCCCGCCAAAGTCTGGCAGCTTTATCCGAGGAAAGGAGCCATTCGTCTTGGTTCCGACGGTGACCTTACCATCGTTGACATGGACAAAGAGGCCGTGATCGACGCAAACAAACTGCACAGTAAAAACAAACCCACGCCCTGGCACGGCTGGAAAGTCAAAGGGCTCCCTGTCTGCACGATTGTTCGTGGTCATGTTCAGATGCGCGACGGCGAACCGATTGGCAAGCCAATCGGCCGGATGCTACGCCCAATTTCATCTTCCGAACTCAAAACTCAGTTATAGTGCGGTGTCCAAGTAACTTATGAAGCGACCAGAGCCATTTGAGATCTTTCAGCCGGCATCGATACAGGAAGCACGCGAACTCCACATCCATCATGGTCCTGGCGGGTATTTCTTGGCGGGGGGGACAGACCTCGCAATTGCAATCAAAGAGAAGGGATTGGTTCCACGATACGTAGTCGACCTGAAAAGAATCGGGTCGCTTAGCGGCATTCGTGAAAATGCAGATGGTTCTTTGGTGCTCGGGGCTCTCGCAACGATGAGAGAGGTGGAGATTTCGCGAGTGATTTCCAGACGGTTTCCTTTTTTGTCTCAGAGCGCGGGCGAGGTCGGTTCGATTCAGATCCGTAATCGCGCCACAATTGGGGGAAACATCGCGAATGCGACACCGTCCGCGGACGTGGTTCCAGCATTGCTTGTCCTTGAAGCTCAGGTCACGACATCCACCCAGAACGGCGAGAAACAGGTTCCACTGGAATCCTTTTTCTTAGGACCTGGCAAAACCGTCATGGAAAGAGGTGACATACTCACTGAAATCATTATTCCTCCGGCTTCTGCGAATCTTCGCGGAGAGTACATCAAGTTTTCCCCGCGCGAGATGATGGATCTGGCTTACGTGGGCGTCGCTGTCGCCCTGCTCACGGATGGAGACGAAAACGTATGTCGCGAAGTGCGGATTGCATTAGGTGCGGTTTCACCGGTTCCGATGCGGGCGCGCAAAGCCGAAGCCGTCCTCGTGAACCGCGTCATCAATGAAGAGAGCGCAGAACGTGCCGGAGAGGCCGCAGCCAGCGAATGTACGCCGATCAGCGACGTTCGCGCGTCGGCGGCATATCGAAGACACATGGTTCGCGTGAATACAAAGCGAGCGATTTTAAATGCAGTGTGTGGCCGTCCCGGCAATCTTCCCTGGGTGGCCAGGAGAGAGAGGAGATATTAATAAAAAGATCCGCATCACACTAAACGGACAGGAAAGAATTCTTGAGGTAGTTCCCTATCGCCTTCTCTTGGATCTGCTTCGAGATGAAATGGGCATGACCGGTACAAAGGAGGGATGCGGCACCGGTGATTGCGGCGCATGCACAGTTCTATTGCATGGCAAGCCGGTGAATTCGTGTTTGGTTTTCTCTGGCGAACTCGACGGTGCGGACATTGTGACCATCGAGGGTTTGAAGATTGGGCCAGAGCTTCATCCGGTTCAGGATGCTTTCAGACAAGATGGTGGCGCACAGTGCGGCTATTGCACGCCGGGAATGCTGATGATGACGACAGCTCTCTTAAGAGAAAACGAACAACCCACCGAGGAGGAAATTCGGTTTGCGCTGTCTGGCAATCTTTGCCGCTGCACAGGTTACGCGAAGATCATTCAGGCGGTTCAAAGGGCGGCTGAAATGATGCGCGAGAAAAAGATCACTGAGGCAAAAGGCTAAGAGTTCAAGGAGGCCATGGAAAAACTGAGTTTCGTTGGAAAATCCATCACCCGCGTCGATGCCGAGGAGAAAGTAACCGGCAGCGCGATCTACGGCTACGATCTCGTCCTTCCGGATATGCTTTACGGCAAGGTTTTGTTCAGCACCAGACCTCACGCGATCATAAAACGCATAGATACTGAAAAAGCTCGGCGATTGCCTGGGGTTCACGCCGTCGTTACCGGAAAGGATGCTCCATGGACACACGGTGAAACAATCAAGGACATGCCTTTTTTGGCGCAAGGGAAAGTCCGTTTTGTTGGCGAGCCCGTCGCGGCCGTCGCCGCCGTAGACGAAGATACGGCTCAGGCTGCAGTCGCGCTGATCGAGGTCGAATATGAGGACTGTCCCGCGTATTTTTCCCCGGAGGAGGCTTGTAACCCAGGGGCCGTCCTTATTCATGAGGATTACGATAGCTACCGGAAATCGGACATCATCGTGCCGGGACCTCTTCCCAATATCCTGGAGCACTTCAAGCTCCGGACAGGTAATGTCGAAGCCGGTTTCCGAGAGTCCGATCTGGTCTTGGAGCAGCGTTACGTTGTACCGGCGATCGGCCACGCCGCACTGGAACCACACTCGGCGCATGCGCAAGTGGATCCCGAGAGTGGGAAGGTGACGGTCTGGGTTGCCAATGATGCCCCGTTTCGCGTTCTCCATGAGACCGCTGAGGCGCTGGGTCTACCTAAGGAGAAGATTCGTTTCATTAATCCTTATCAGGGAGGCGGGTTCGGTTCCAAGGGCGCCATGAAAGTGGAGACCATCGCTATCGCCTTGGCATATCAAACGAATGGACGACCAGTCCGGGTCAAGTTCAATCGAGCGGAAACATTCGTTTCGACCATCACGCGTCATGAAGCTATCGTTTACATCAAGAGCGGAGTAAAGCGAGACGGGACGCTCGTCGCACGTCAAGTCCGGATTTATTGGGGAGCCGGAGCTTACGCAGAGAAGAGTCCCACGGTTTGCATCAAAGGAAGCCATCCATCTCCTGGACCGTATCGCATTCCGCATGTCCAGGTAGACGGCTACGCCGTTTACACCAATAAGCCACTGGCCGGTGCGTTCCGCGGGTATGGTGTACCTCAAACCGCATGGGCGTGCGAACAGCACATGGACGAATTGGCGCAGCGTCTTGGAATGGATGCGCTGGACTTCCGTTTGAAGAATGTTTTTGTAGACGGAGATCTTTCTTACTGGGGTGAACGCCTGCAGAGTGTGGGATTGAAAGAAACTCTTCTCAAGGCGACAGAGGCTATTGGCTGGGGTAAAAAAACCGGCCAGTCCAATCCACCTAAGGGAATTCGGATCGGCAAAGGCTTCGCATGCATTGCCAAACCGACTCGCACGCCGACGACATCGACTGCGGCAGTCAAGATCGACAGCCGCGGCGACGTCATGATTCTGGCAGGAACTGTAGAGATCGGGCAGGGTTGCACGACGATTCTTTCGCAAATCGCTGCTGAGGAACTGCAGGTTCCTATCGACAAAGTGAGGATGCATTCGCTGGATACGGACCTGATTCCGTTCGACGCGTCAACCACGTCCAGCCGAAGTACCTATCACATGGGAAATGCCGTGAAGCGTGCCGCCGTTAAGGCGCGGGATCAAATTACCGAGATGGCAGCTTCATTATTCGATACTTCAAAGGAGAATCTCGAGCTGTCCAACGGGAAAGTCCGTGTGAAGGATCGAAGGGAGCCGGCTCTGTCCTTCGGCGAGGTGATTTGCCAAAAGTTGGGCTCCGATGGAGTCGTCGCTGGCGATGGCGCTTACACATTCGAAATGGGCAAAGACGTTGATCCTCAAACCGGACATAGCGAGCACGCATCTGCATTTTACATGTATGCAACACAAGCAGCCGAAGTTGCAGTGGACGAAGAAACAGGCCGTGTACGGCTCATCCGGATGGTTGCGGCCCACGACGTTGGAAAGGCGATAAATCCGTTGAACTGCGTCGCTCAGATTGAAGGCGGACTCGCTATGGGTATCGGTGCAGCTTTGCACGAAGAACTAGTCATCGATGATCACGGCCGAGTGAAGAACCCATCTTTCCTCGACTATCATTTGGTAACGTCGCTGGACCTTCCGAAGATGGAGACTATTATCGTCGAGTGTCCCGATCCGAACGGTCCGTATGGCGCGAAGGGACTGGGCGAACCTGGCTTAGCTCCCACACCAGCCGCCATCGGGAATGCTGTGGCCAATGCCCTGGGAACGAGGATCTACGAACTGCCGTTAAGTCCCGAGCGGGTTTATTGGGCAATCCAAACCTCGAAGAAAAACCCGTCACCTTCTGTTTCCGCCGAACCCGTTGTCTCCAACCCAACAAGCTTCCGATAAAACCAACAGAACGTCCATGTCCATGCCTTGGTGGGCCAGAACAACGAATCAGATGCTCGCAGGACTGCTCTTAGGCACGGTCTTAGGTTTGATCTTTGGCGGCGAGATGGCGGCATTCAGCCCAGCCGGCGACCTTTTTATAACCCTCTTGCAGATGGCCGCGATTCCTCTGATTTTTTTCAACGTGATCACCGCCATTGCCAAGCTTCCCGATTTCATCACCATGCGGCGCATCGGCGCGATGATCATGGCCTACTACATTATTACTATGGTCTCTGCGGCGGCCATTGGAATGGCCGTAATGTCGCTGTTCAAAGTCGGCGCCGGTTTCCGGCTCGAGGGCGTCAACGCACCGCAAGCGACCGCCATGCCGGGGTGGAGCCAAGTCATTCTCGATATGTTTCCGCGGAACGCCGTGGCCGCCTTTGCTAACGGCAAGCTATTGCAGGTGGTCATCTTCGCGTTGTTCATTGGTATCACGATCCTTTTCCTCGAGCCCGAAGACAAGGCAAAGCTGACGGAATTTTTTGAAAGCTTTAACAAGCTTTTTCGCCGGATGATCATCTTAGTAATGAGGTATGGCCCAATCGGCGTGATGTTCCTGATGGCGTCCAGCGTGGGTCAATACAAGTCATCTTTTTTTGGACCCGTGGGCAAGTTTGTCGCCGGCGTTTACCTTGCGGACCTCCTCCAATTTGGCCTGGTGTACCTGCTTTTCGTTGCCGTCATCCTTCGAGGAAGCCCGTGGCGCTTGTTAGTGCAGTCCGTTCCTGTTATTGCCACTGCGGCGGGCACTTGTAGCAGCCTTGCGACTCTGCCGGTGTGCATGCGAGTCGCGGAAGAAATGAAAATCCCCGAGCAAGTGTACGGGGTTACGTTACCTCTTGGCGCGGCTTTTAATAAGGACGGTACGACGCTTGTTTTTACTGCCGTCTTGACCTTCGCTTTGAACGCTCTGGGTTTACCCCTGACAAGCGCAACGATGTTCACGATGATCCTCATGGCGACTCTCGTCTCCCTGGGTGGAGAAGGCATCCCCATGAGCGGCGTCGTTCAACTCACCATACTACTCGGCACTTGGGTCGTCTATCGTTTCCTCGGCAGAAAAGAGACATTGTCTCGGCCGCTCTAATATATATTCCGAGCTATCAATGCAAATCGGTTTTCACTTGACGCCATTTTGGAGTCCCGCGGATCGTCCTGCGAATCAGATCATCGACGAAGCGATCGAAGTGGTCCGGGCGGCATCCACCATGGGGTACGCGTGGGTTTCCGTGGGACACCATTGGATGTCCTACCCTACTGTCTGGCCCCAGCCATATCCCATCATCGCTCGGCTGGCTCCCGAAACGGGGACCATGCCGATCAAGAGCTCGATGCTCCTGCTTCCTTTGCTGAATCCAGTGGATGTGGCGGAGAACGTTGCGACACTGGATCACATCACTCATGGCCGTCTGGTGTTGGGCATCGCCATTGGTTATCGTGAGCGGGAACTTGAGGCCGTTGGCCTCACTCGAAAGGACCGTACCGCAAAGCTGGAAGAATCCCTCTTACTCATGAAACGGCTCTGGGCCGGCGAGGAGGTCACGTTCTCAGGCACGTACACGAAACTCACCAAGAGCCGGATGGGTTTTACCCCATATCAGAAGCCGCACCCACCCATCGAGATGGGCGCTCAGAGCGAGGGGGCGACAAGGCGGGCGGCCCGTCTTGCCGATAGCGTCTTCTTTGGGCCGCAGGTCGCATGGGCGGATATGAAGAAGCTGGCCGAGGTATACCGCGAGGTGCGGCGGGAGATGGGTCAGCCCCCAACAAGAGGGCTGGGCGCATCGCGTAGCCTCATGGTGGGCAAAAGCAAAGAGGACGCGGCGCGG
>QHXC01000005.1 GCA_003222815.1 Acidobacteriota bacterium
CCCCGAATTTGCATTCCCGTCATCCCCGGCCTTCTTTCAGATCATTCCGCAATGTCTGCGCAATCTCACGCGCGGCTGCGCGCGCCTTGTCCAGTTCGGTCGGTTTGAAAGAGATGGCGGCCACGACGGAGTGCCCGCCACCTCCATACTGTTCGCAGAGCTTAGCCAGATTGTAGCGCCTCTCGTGTTTGGTCCAGGGATTGGTTCCTACCGAAACCTTGGCTCGCACCGCAGATCGGCTCACACCCACGCTGTACACACTGTCAGGAAAGAGGTAATACGGTATGAATTTGTTGTAACCGTCGAGATCGTACTTGCTCACGTCGAATTCGATGACGCCATCCGTACATTTGGTAGCGCCCCGCATGATCTCGATCGAGTCGAAATGGAGCGCGTAGAGCTTCTCGAAAGTCGACCGGACTTCCGCGTCTTCCATAACCTCGCCCAGCGTCTTGTTCTGCAATTCGCGGATGATCTTATGAATGAGTTCTGAACTGTGGCTGGCTTCAATCACCAGCATCAAGCGCATCGCCGGCTCTTTCAATTCAACTGCGGTTTTCGCGTCCAGAAACTGCGCGCCATCAATGATATCCGCCCAATAAATGAGTTCCTGGAGATCGGGCAGAGGGCAGTCGAAAGTGTTTTGTACGACCGAAGCGATGTACTTTGTGCAGGACTTATAACTGGGATCGTGGAACTTTTTCCCGCTGGTGTCGTGGCGAAAGTGCCCTTCGTCTTCGGCTGAAAGAAATGCGCTCTCATGATGATCGAACCACCAGGTCAGCCGGTCTGACGCGGAATACTTGAAGTCGACGATTACGTTTTCACCTTCGCCAAACAACTCATCGCCGATCTGCTGGCCGGCCTTGTGGGTCAGCCCCTCATACTCAATGACCGCGCCGGGATCGACATGTCCTTTGTAAAAGCGAGAGAAGACCGCTGCAGAGGAAACTCCGTCAAAACAATTGTCGTGATATAAGACTCTGACCTTGTTCATCCTCTAGCTACCGCAGCAAATATTTGGCAATCGTCTGAAGCTGCATGTTGGACGTGCCCTCGTAAATCTTCCCAATCTTCGAATCCCGGAAATATTTCTCGACGGGGTAATCTTTTGTGTACCCGTACCCACCGTAGATCTCCACAACAAGCGAGGTTACATGTTCGGCAACCTGCGATGAAAAATACTTTGCCATGGCGGCTTCCTTTAAGAAATCCTGCTTCGCATCTTTCAAACGGGCCGCGTTGTAAACCATGAGGCGGGCGGCTTCAATCTGTGTAGCGGTCTCCGCGAGCTGGAACTGGATCGCCTGAAACTCCGACAGTGGCTTACCGAATGCTTTCCGCTCCTTGGAGTACGCCGCGCCATATTCCCAGCTTCCCAGTGCGATGCCGACCATCTGCGCGCCGATTCCGATACGTCCCTCGTTCAACGTTTCGATTGCAATCTTGTACCCTTTTCCGATCTCGCCAAGCACATTCGCCTTCGGAACCCGGCAATCTTCCAAAATCAACTCGCACGTGCTCGATGCGCGAATGCCGAGCTTGTCTTCTTTTTTGCCGACAGTGAAACCCGGAAAATCACGCTCGATGAGGAATGCGGTGATTCCCTTGTATCCGAGATCGGGATTCACATTCGCAAACACGATGAACAGGTTCGCCTCAATCGCATTCGTGATCCAAAGCTTGCGGCCATTGAGCAGGAAGTGGTCGCCGTTGTCTACAGCGCGGCATGCGAGGGCAAATGCGTCGCTGCCGGAGCCGGATTCGGACAATGCATAGGCGCCGACGAGGTCCTTCGCCAGGCGTGGCAGATACTTGCGTTTCTGCCCATCGTCGGCCCAGCGCATGAGAGCGTTGTTCACGAGCGTGTTCTGCACATCGATAAAGACGCCGAACGAGGCATCCACTCGGGAGATTTCCTCGACGGCGAGCACTGACATGAAGAAGCTGCCCCCACCCCCTCCGAGTTCTTCGGGAACGTGGATTCCCATCAATCCCAAATCGAACAGTTCCGGGATGACGCTACGGTCAAGCTTTGCTTCCTCATCCATCTTGCGGACGAGCGGCTTAATCCGGCCCTCAGCAAACGAGCGGCACGAATCGCGGAAAAGCTGCTCGTCTTCCGAGAGCGTCGTTAAAGGAACACGCGTTAGCGCCTGGACTTCAGTATCCTTACTCATACCAACACCTCGCGGCAGGGCCGGGAAAATCGCGTATTATAACAGCCCCTCGCACCGATTATAATATCTACCTTATGAACCACCACGGCCACACTCACGGACACGGTCATGAGATCGGCCGAACTGCCCGTGGCAGCCTGAAAGCTGCGCTTATCATTACCGCAATCTTCCTTGTTGCCGAATTCGTCGGAGCCCTTTATACAAATTCTCTGGCCCTCCTTGCCGATGCCGGCCATATGCTTACGGACGTTGCCGCGCTCGGCCTCAGTTTTTTCGCGATTCGTATGTCGAGCCGGCGCGCAACTCCCAGGAAAACGTATGGTTTCTATCGAGTTGAGATTCTGGCCGCTTTGTTGAACGGTCTCTTCCTGATTCTCATCGCGATTTACATCTTTTATGAGGCGTATCAGCGACTTTCGGATCCGCCTCAAGTCAAAGCCGGTTGGATGCTCGTCATCGCCGCCGTCGGGCTGCTGGCGAACCTTGCGAGTGCGTATTTATTGTTTGGAAAACATCGTGAAAGCCTGAACGTGCGCGGTGCATTTTTTCACGTTCTGAGCGATGCGATCGGTTCGGTAGGGGCGATTGTCGCAGGTATGGCCATCCTCGTTGGAGGCTATCAGATTGCCGACCCGCTGATCAGTATGCTTGTTGCGGTGCTGATTCTCTGGAGTTCCTGGATACTCATTCGCGATGCCGTGGATATTTTGTTGGAGGGAACGCCCGCGCATATCAACATCGTCAGTCTGAGAGAACAGTTGGGACGTGTGGATGGTGTGGAATCGGTTCATGATCTGCATGTGTGGACGCTGACATCCGGCGTCCTCGCCATGAGCTGTCACGTTGTGGCCGAGAATAGCAACTTTAATCGCACCGAACTGCTAGGCCGGGTCAGTGGCGTCGCTCGGCAGAGCTTTCGGATCGATCACACGACGATTCAGATCGAGGATGCGAACGGTCCGCAAGAAGTTTTCGATGCATGCAACTGCCATTTCGGCGCTTGGGATTCACCATAGTGGAGGCAGATTAGCCGCGGACTATGCCGATTAACGCGGATTTGGGGAAATCGAAATGTTGCTCTCGTTATTTTTAGCGGCGGTCCTCTTCCAAAATCCATCATTCGACAGCGCGAGCCCGAAGGAACGACAGGCTGCTGTCGAGCAAATGGCCATCTTGGGAAATCGAGAGGCGATCCCGAAATTGGTCGAAGCATTGAAGAAGGAACCGAAAAGCGATGTCCGTGGCACGATCGTGGCAGCGTTCGGCCGCATTCGCGAACGAGAGGCGATTCCAGTCCTGGCCGACACACTGAGAACAGATCTCGACAAGGACGTCCGATTGCAGGCCATCGACTCCCTGCTCCGTCTTTATATTCCAATCGAAGACTCGGGACCCCTTCGCACCATTTTCAGCCGAGTCAAAAGCGTGTTCTTTGAGCCTAATCCTCCGGTCGTCGGCCCCGAAGTCCAGGTGGACACGACAGCGAAAGAAGCGCTAGCTGCAGCAATGCAGAAGGATTTCAGTGATGAAGTCCGGATTGAGGCGGCCCGCGCTTTGGGTACGCTCCGAGCAAAGGATCAGGTTCCAGTACTGGTTGCCACACTCGAAGATCCACAGAACCGGGAACATCGCAGCGTCCGGCTCGAAATCATCCGGACGCTGGCGATAATACGCGATCCGGCCTCGGGGGCTGCTCTGGAACGTGCCTTAAGAGATCCCAACAAACAAATCGTAGAAGAGGCCATCCTTGCGGTTGGCCTGGTCGGACATAACGCAGGACGTGCAACGCTCGAGCAGTTTTTCCGGACCGATCCAGACCGAAGGATCAAGTCACGATCGCTCGAAGCTCTCTCGCTGCTGCGCGATCCCGGGAGCACCCCTCTATTTGAGTCGCTGTTGAATGATAGCAACGACTCTTATCGCGAACTCGCAGCGGAAGGCCTGGCGCGCCTCGATTACAATGCCAATGGTTGGAAAGATCGCTTCGACCGGGAACAGAAAGAAAACGTTCGTAATGCATTGGCCTTCGGTCTGGCGGCGTCTGGACAGGTCGAATACATCAACAATCTGGCAAACGCACTGGATGGCCGCCATGCTTATCAGGCTGAGGTTTATCTCCTCGAACTGGGCAAATTCGAAGGAAAACTAAACGAGCTCTATCGATACTTGAGAAGCTCGAATGCAAAAGTGCGAGCAGGAATGGTGAGGGTGATCGGCAATATCGGCGATCCTGCATCGAGCGATCAGATCCGGCCTCTCACGGAAGATTCCAACGTCGAGGTCGTGCGCGAAGCCGTCGCGGCACTTCGAAAATTGAGCCGGTGAGCCAGCCGATTCGCGTACGCTTCGCACCTTCTCCCACGGGATACCTGCATGTGGGCAGCGCCAGAACGGCTCTGTTCGACTGGCTGTTTGCCCGAAAGCACAACGGCAAATTCATCCTTCGTATCGAAGATACCGACGTCGAACGATCCACTGAAGACATGACCCGTGGCATTCTCGAAGCGATGACCTGGCTTGGACTGCATTGGGACGAGGGGCCTTACTTCCAGTCGCAGCGCCTCGATCTGTATCAAGAGACGGCCGAGAGGCTGTTAAGCAGCGGTCATGCGTACCGTGATGAAGGAGCGATCCGCTTCAAGGTTCCCGAAGGCAGGGTGACGTACCCGGACGCCGTCTTCGGTGAAATTGCCGTCGAAAACGACACGATCGAAAATTTCGTACTTCTCCGTTCGGACGGCCACCCAACCTACCATCTCGGCGTTGTTGTCGACGATATCGACATGCGGATCAGCCACGTGATTCGAGGAGCCGATCACATTTCCAACACTCCCAAACAATTGCTGCTCTACCGCGCACTGGGGGCCTCGCTTCCGGTATTCGCGCATCTGCCGCTGATCCTCGGCCCGGACAAGACCCGCCTGAGCAAACGCCACGGCGCAACATCGGTCATGGCCTATCAGGAATTGGGCATCGTGCCGGAGGCCTTGCGAAATTTCCTGGCTCTGCTCGGATGGTCCCCCGGAACCGATCAAGAGATTTTTGATGATGCGGAACTGATCCAGGCTTTCTCGTTGGACGGCATCTCCAAAGCAAACGCGAGCTTCAATCCGGACAAGCTGGCGTGGTTCAACGCTCAATACTTGAGCCGGCTTCCGCAAGAAAAGCTAATGCTGTATCTAAAACCGGAGTTGATCAAGGCAGGCCTGTGGAGGAATTCTCTCGAAAAGGAGGAAAGCGCCTGGTTTCAGTCGCTCATCGATCTGCTCCGGCCCAGGGCCAAGGTCCTTCAGGATTTTATCCGGCAGTCGAAGGTGTTCCTCACCAGCGATATCGACTACGATCCAGCAGCGGTCGAAAAATTTTTGAAGGATCCAAAGGTGAAGGAATACCTGCACATCCTGGCATCGCGTCTTCAAGCGCTTCCGGAGTTCACGCTTCAAAACACGGAAACTGCACTGCGCAGTCTGGCAGATGAACTGGGGATCAAAGCCGGAGTGTTGATCAACGCGTCGCGTGTGGCGTTGACGGGGCAAGCTGTCGCTCCGGGCATATTCGATGTCATGACGTTGTTCGGACGTGAGAGAACGGTCGCTCGACTACGAATCTGAGCCGCGAATTACGCCAAGTACGCGAACACAGATTGGCGTACTTGGCGTAATTCGCGGCGGATTGCTGTATAGTTCCCCGCTATGACCTGGTTCAAACGCGAGAAGAAACGCATCGAAGCCGTCGAAGGCCGCCGGGTTGTGACAGAAGGCCTATGGATTAAGTGCACCGGCTGCAAGGAACCGCTCTGGAAAAAGGACCTCGAGGCGAATCTTCAAGTCTGTCCAAAGTGCAGTCATCACTACAAAATCGGCGCTTATGAGCGGCTGAACCTACTTCTGGATGAGGGCTGGACCGAGCATGACGCATCGCTTTATTCCACCGACCCACTCGATTTCAAGGCGAGTAAGCCGTACAGAGATAGCCTTGATGCGTTGCCCGCAAAGGTAGGAGTCCGTGAAGCGGTGGTGAACGCCCAGGGAACGCTCGACGGATTTCCCGTCATGCTTTCCGCAATGGAATACAACTTCATTGGTGGCTCGATGGGCTCGGTCGTCGGCGAGAAGATCACGCGTGCGATTGAACGCGCTTTGGAAGCGGACTCCGCACTTGTGGTTGTGTCCTGCTCTGGCGGCGCGCGCATGCAAGAAGGTGCGCTCAGCTTGATGCAAATGGCAAAAGTTTCATCGGCTCTGGCGCGCCTCCACAAGAAAAGCCTTCCTTACATATCTGTTCTCACAGACCCGACGACGGGCGGCGTCACTGCCAGTTTCGCGATGCTCGGCGATCTCAATGTTGCCGAGCCTGGCGCCCTCATCGGGTTTGCCGGGCCACGTGTAATTGAGCAAACGATCCGTCAAAAACTCCCCGACGGCTTCCAACGCAGCGAATTTCTTATCCAGCACGGTATGATTGACGCCATCGTCCACCGGAAAGACATGAAGGCTTTCATATCGAAGTCGTTGAAGTTTTTCACGCTGTAGCAAACACACCATGCGCGACGTCATCACCGTGATCGGCGGAGGCCTCGCCGGATCGGAGGCCGCCTGGCAGATTGCGCGTCGGGGCGAGAAGGTTCGTCTTTACGAAATGCGGCCGGCGCGGCCAACCGGTGCACATCGAACGGACCGGCTGGCCGAGATTGTTTGCAGCAACTCGCTGAAGTCGGATCAGCCGTATAACGCTTCGTGGTTGTTGAAAGAGGAACTGCGAAGGCTTGGCTCGATCCTGATCGAAGTAGCGTATTCCGTGCGCGTGCCTGCGGGTTCCGCGCTGGCCGTGGACCGCGAACGGTTCGCTTCGCGGGTCACTGAGGTGATTTCCGGTGAGCCCAATATTGAATTGATCCGCGAAGAGGTAACGGAAATTCCCAAAAAAGGGATCGGGATCATCGCCAGCGGGCCGCTGACGTCAGCTTCGCTTTCCGAATCCATCCGGCAATTCTGCGGCTCCGACCATCTGTACTTTTATGATGCGATCAGCCCGATTGTGGACGCAGACACGATCGATCATTCCAGAATCTATCGCGCAAGCCGTTACGGCAAAGCCGCAGACGATTATCTGAACTGTCCGATGAACGAGCAACAGTATGAGGCATTTTATAACGCGGTGATGTCCGCCGAGGGTGTCGCCATTCATGACTTCGAAGAAGCGTATTACTTCGAGTCGTGCCTGCCGATCGAGGAACTCGCACGCCGCGGTCGCGACACGCTTCGTTTCGGACCGATGCGCCCGGTGGGGCTTGTTGATCCTCGGACCGACCGTCTGCCGTATGCTGTGGTCCAGCTTCGCCAGGAAGATTTGATGCAGTCGAGCTAT
>QHXC01000703.1 GCA_003222815.1 Acidobacteriota bacterium
TATATTTGCACCCACGGCGATGTCCAAGTCTGCGGAGGAAGGGCTACCCAATTAGGAGGTATTCATGCCAGTCATGACAAAGGCCGCAAAGAACGATATGGTCTACAGCCATCCGACCATGTGTTTGCATTGTCACCTGATCGTGGAGATGTTCCATGAGCGGGGCGCCGATCCCGTGAAGGGATCCTGGCAGTGCCCAAGGTGCGGCCATAAGTATCTGTTCTCCCACTGGAAAATTAAGAAACAGGTCCGTGGGAAGCCGGAAGCCGCGTAAAAATTGCGGATTTCGGATTGTGGATTTCGGATTTTAAAAGTCTCGCCAGATGCGGTTCCCTAAAATCCGAAATCCGTAATCCGAAAATCGAATTCTCGATGTCTCGCTCCCATAAACTCCCTCAGTCTTTCTATTCCCGTCCCACTCTCGAAGTTGCTTCTAACCTTTTAGGCAAAGTTCTGCTCCGCCGTAACGAGGGCCGCGATCTCGCCGGTAAGATCGTGGAGACGGAAGCCTATGTTGGGCCACATGATCTGGCGTGTCACGCTTCCAAAGGACACACGCCGAGAACTTCCGTAATGTTCGGCCCGCCAGGCCACGCCTACGTGTACATGATTTATGGCTTCTATTTTTGCCTGAATGTGGTGACGGAACCGAAGGGCTATCCAGCGGCGGTGCTCGTCCGGGCTGTCGAGCCGTTGGAAAATGTGGATTTGATGCGGCAACTCCGCAATAATCCACAGCGTGAGACGAATATCGCCAGCGGTCCAGGCAAAGTATGCATGGCGATGTCGATCGACAAGCGATTAAACGGAGAAAGTCTATTCGGCGCCACGATCTGGATCGAAGACAGGAAAATCGATCCAGGGCCGATCCGCACGAGCCCTCGCGTTGGAGTCGATTACGCCGGGGAATATCGAGACAAACCCTGGCGATTTTTTGTTGAAGGCAATCCGCACGTCTCGCGAGTGCGGTTCAAGTAAGGGATGCAATTAAAGTGACGAACCTGGATCCCGAACTGTAGGCGTGGTCCTACGACCGCGCGTTTTCTTCAAAACCCCGCCTACAGTAACTGATTGCACCCTCAAGTAACTCTCTTCTGAGGTGGAGGTTCCATGAATCGATTATCCAGAAGTGCGTCAGTCCTGGTCTTCTTATTCCTTTCGAACATTGCAGCTTTCGCAATGCCAGAGTTTCTGGAGAAATTCAGAAGCGATCCGTTTCGCAATCCAGCTGTCGACGGGTGCATCACATGCCATATGAGCCCGCAGGGCGGTGATGCTCTTTCTCCGATCCCACTAACAAACAGATCGTGATTGAGTCCGGCGGACGGCGAATGCTGGTCGATGTGGACAAGAAAACAGTAGACGGCACTCCGGCTACCACACCGGGCGCAGCACCGGTTGGGGCTACGGCGGCGGCGTTGGCAACTCAGGCGAGGCCGGCTGGAGACTCCGCGCCGCGCACGGACGAGTATGCGCGCGAAGGCGCATTTTTTGGTTCGAATGTCGTGAACCTTCCGAACGGAAAGCCGGCACAAGCCGGCGAAGTTGATTTCTTCATCGGACACCGATTTGGGCAGGATATAAAGGCTTCTGGTTTCGGCGGACTCTTCGGTTTCGACAGCGTGCCGACCGTCGCATTTAGCGGCCGCGTTGGTCTGACGAATCGGCTTTCGGTCACCGTCATGCGCAGCAATTTTTTCAGGTCGTCTTCCGACAGAACGCCCATTGAGTTCAGTGGGGCATTTCAAGTGTCGCGCCAAAGGCAGTCGGTTCCCGTGACCCTCCAGATTCGGGGCGGCGTTGAAGGAAGCCGCAACTTTCATGCACTTTACCGGCCCTTTTTGCAGGTGATCGCAACGCGTACTTTTGCCGATCGTGTTTCGGTTACTGCCTTGCCGACCTTCGCGTTCAACACGAGGAACGAAGATACAGTTCTTCCGCCGGACTTGCTTTTTGGAAACAAGTTCAAAAATACGCAATCGTTGGGCTTGGGAGTGGGCATCCGCTTCTTACGCTCCGCATCCATTGTTGGCGAGTACATCCCGAGGCTGCACGGCTTCCGGGGAGAGCGAAAAGATTATGCCGGACTCTCAGTTGGACTTCAGAAGTCCACTTTCCGCCATACCTTTGAACTGGTCGTTTCCAGACAGGAACCGATGACGACGGCGCAGTATGCGTTTCAAGGAGTCGACACCTTCCGGATCGGCTTCAATATTTTCCGCAGGATTCGATAGCGGCGAGGATCTCTTCGAAGGGCGGCGCCTCCCGTTGATTCGGGCTGACGGCGATCCGGCGAATCGTTCCTTCGCTGCCAACGACAAACAACGCGCGCCTTGCGAGATTAAACGTGTCGACGCCTAACGCCTGATAAACGCCATAGGCGCGCGTCACCTGTCTCTTTTCATCGAAGAGAACAGGGAAGGGATATGCGTGTTTGTGGATATGCTCCTTGCCCCGGAATAATCCGTCGATTTTCTGCGCTGCTATAAATACCACGCCGGCGCTGCGCTTCGTGAATTCATGATAAGCCGACTCAAACTGAGTCATCTGGTTCACACAGTTGGGTCACCAGGTTCCTCGGATAAAAACGATTACGAGAGGCGCACCGCGATAGTCCGACCGGCGGACGATTTGGCGGTCTACAGTGGGTAGTTCGAAGTCTGGCGCCGTATCGCCGGGCTTCAGGGTTTGGGAAACAGTCTCGAGCATGGAGAATTATAGCCGCGAAGGGGGAAAAATGGGGACACAGGGCTACGTCCCCATTTTTCCTCTCTCGCGGCTATAATTTTTTCAACAGCATGAATCCTACGGTCGAAGCCAAGCTCCAGCAAATTCCTCAAGGGCCCGGAGTGTATTTATACAGGGATGCGGAGGGCCAGACGATCTACGTTGGAAAAGCCAAGTCGCTACGGAACCGCGTGCGGACGTACTTCCAGCAATCCAGAAATCTGGATGAACGGAAGGACCAGATGATGGACGCCATCGAAGACCTGGAGTTCATCATGACGGACACAGAAGGGGAAGCGCTGGCTCTGGAAAACAATCTAATCAAGCAGCACAAGCCAAAGTACAACATCTTGCTGCGCGATGACAAAACCTACCCGTTCATTAAACTTTCCGTGAACGAGCCTTTTCCGCGGACCATCATTACGCGGCGCATCCGAAAAGACGGCGCATTGTACTACGGGCCGTTCTTCCCGGCAGGCTTGGCCCGAAAGACTCTGAAGCTGATCGAACGATATTTCCTTATCCGCAATTGCAATATCGAAGCTTCTACTCGAGGGCCGAAATGACGATCTCGTCGAGCGGCTCCAGGCGAAAATGGAGGAAGCCGCTGGCAATGAACAGTACGAAATCGCAGCGCATTATCGAGACGCGATCCAGACCATGGAAACGCTTGCCGAGCGTCAGAAGATGGCCGTCATGGGCTATGACGACATCGATATCTTTGGGTATCACCACGAAGAGAACATGGTCGCGGTATCGATCTTCCACATGCGCGGGGGCCGGGTTGTCGACAAGCGCGAGCTGTTCTGGGAGGACCAGGACCGCTTTGATGCCGGTGAATTTTTTGGTTCGGTCCTCAAGCAGTACTACGTGGATGCGCCTTTCATTCCGGTCGAGATCCACGTTCCCACCGACTTTGAGGACCGCGGATTGCTTGAAGAATGGCTTTCCGGACGGCGGGGACGAAAGGTCGAGATCCGCACGCCGCAGCGCGGCGGCAAGCGCGAGATGATAGAGCTGGTGCATCGGAATGCACGCCTTTCATTCATGCAGCGGTTCCGGTCGGCCGGCCTGTCGCCTGCCACGATTTCCAGAGAAGTCGAAGAAGCGCTCGATCTCGAGAAGCCACCGCGACGCGTCGAGTGCTTCGATATTTCGAACCTCCAGGGCAGCGACGTTGTGGCATCGATGGTCGCGTGGGAAGACGGGCACATGAAGAAATCCGATTACCGGCGCTTTATCATTCGTTCGCTTTCCGGATTGCCCGACGATTTCCAGAGCATGCGCGAAGTTGTGACCCGCCGGTATAAGCGTATCCAGGAAGAGGGACTAACCATGCCCGATCTCATCTTGATCGATGGCGGCATCGGTCAGCTACACGCTGCCCAGTCGGCTCTCGATGATTTGAATATTGTCGATCAGGCGCTGGCCAGCATCGCAAAAAAGGAAGAAATCATCTACGTGGCGGGACGCGAAGACGATCCGGTCGTGCTCGATCGCCGCTCACCCGTCCTCCGGTTGATCCAGCAGATCCGGGATGAGAGCCATCGCTTTGCCATCAATTTCCATCGGGAGCGCCGCGGCCGCCGGACACTGACTTCCGAGCTTGCCGAGATTGAAGGCATCGGATTGAAAACGACTCAAAAGCTGCTCACCCACTTCGGATCCGTTGCGAAAATTCGCGAGGCGTCCGTGCAGGACCTGCAGGGGATTGTAACGCGGCCGCAGGCGGAGGCGGTGTGGCGGCATTTTCAGGGGCCAGGGATCAGAGGTCAGGGATCCGATAAAATTTCTGAGTCCTGAGCGCTGAGCCCGGACCCTGACCCCTTTGTGTCTTGGTGGTTAACGCGCCTTCCTGTTGCGCTTTTATTTGCGCCGAAGACTGGCCGCGAGACACGTGATTTGCTGGCGCGCAAGACAAACGAGGGCCGGGACTTTGTGTCGGGTAAAGTGACCGAGGGCCGCCAGTTTTTTGAAGAAAAGGGCCGCAAGGTCAGTGATGACTTCAACACTTTCCTCGATAAGAGCAAGGACGCTGTTCAACGGCAAAAGGAACAACTGACTGCGGCATTCGAGGCGGGCAAAACGGCCTATCGAGAAGAGAAAGGACTCTCGAACGAGTAACGGTGGCTGCCCCTAGCTGGTTGGTGGGGATGGAGGATCGCTTGGAAGGTCTGTTGACGCTCTTTGTGGCATTGACGGCTATCGCTGTCATCACGCAGGCTGGCGTTCTGGTGGGCATCTACATCATGT
>QHXC01000006.1:0-4064 GCA_003222815.1 Acidobacteriota bacterium
CGGGCCTACAACACGATTGTGCCGCCGTCGGGCAAAGTGCTGTCGGGCGGTGTGGATTCCAACGCGTTGCAGCGTCCGAAACGGTTCTTCGGCGCCGCTCGCAATATCGAAGAGGGTGGCAGCTTGACGATCATTGCGACGGCCCTAATCGATACCGGAAGCCGCATGGATGACGTCATCTTCGAAGAGTTCAAAGGTACGGGCAACATGGAAATCGGCCTCGACCGCAAACTTGTCGATAAGCGCGTGTTCCCAGCAATCGTTATCAATCGGTCCGGAACCCGGAAGGAAGTGTTGCTGGTTCCCAGGGATGAACTGAACCGAATCTGGATTTTGAGGAAGGTTCTGAACCAGAGGCGGTCTGTGACGGCCCAGAGTCTGCGGTCACAGACCGCACCTACAGTTATTGAACGAGGCTGCGGTTCATCCGCAGGTCCCTTAGCTTCTTCAACAGATCTCCCGGCTCGTCGATATTCACAACCACGGAAGTTCCGGAGTCCGTCACATGTACGCCATCCAGCAGATGAAGCAAGAGCATGTCTGGCTCTTGCTTTGCGACTTGCAGCTTGGCCACCGCGATTAGTCCGCGCGCCATGTCGGCCAATGTTTTCGCACTGTCCGCGTCCTCGAAACTGCCTGTCGCGCGCGCGTGGACATCTTGATCGACTCGCATCTGATAAGTCCCGCTTCGAAGGGATTTCAGCAATTCCAGGGCTGGCGCGGGCCCTCGCAAGCCGGCTGGGAGTTCGCCCACTGAAAAATCGCCTACCGCCCAAACCTGACTTCCCGCTTCGATCGTTCGAATCGCGTTTGTCAGATCACTCCCAAGCGGTTGGGATCCCGGCAAGGAGATCTGATCCAGCGCCTTTTTCACCGCCTCGACCTGGCCCGCAATGATCAGATTGTCGAGGAATGTCACAGCTCCGATATCATAAGTTTGACCCCGCTGTACATCGACAGAAAACACCGTGTGGCCGAGGTATGCCTGAGCCTCCATGCCCTTGTCCTTCAGAAATTGCTCGGCCTTGAAGTTGTCATACCGCGCTTCGATAACCGCCAGCGTCTCGCGGGGAGTGACCTTTCCCACTGTAACCCGGTCCACGTCCCGCTGAGGCACGAGACCTGTTGCCACCATAAATTCTGGAAGCTGGCCCTCGGTCGTCGGACGATAGAAGTCAAGAATGTCCTTGACCAATGCTGCACTGCGCAACGCCGCTACATCGATGAATGCAATTCCCTGAGTTTCGGCCGGAAATAATTTGAAGATGGCTTGATCCGGCGTAATCGTCGCTGCCGGAATCGTCGCTGTGGCAGCCGCTCCTACGATCACCGTCCCTAAGACCCAGCCGATTTCCAAAGGGCTATCCGTGATGAGACGCCGCATGGCACCGATCGTTTCAGCGGATTTCGGCACGGCCCAATACAATGAACGGAAAATCTGCCTGTAAAGTTCCGTCGAAAAGGCCGGCGTGATCCGCTCGTGCTGGGCCAAAACCGGGCTAAACATGAGAAGCGCATATGCTGCCAGAAGTCCGGCCGGCGCGTTTTCGGTGATGACCGATACCATCATCACCGTAGAAAACAATACGATGAAGGCAAAGATTGCCAAAGCCGTTGAGAGTGCGAACCCCTGATTCCAAACTCCGGACTTCAATCCCAGGACAAACCAGACTCCCAAGAAGAGATAAGCCGCGTTGAAAGCCATGATGGATGCGCCCCCCAGAAAGCGCGCGGTCATGAGGCGCCAGCGCGAAAGCGGGCGGCAAAGAAGGAGATCGATACTGCCCTTCTGCAACATCTGAGAAAATAGGGTCGACGTGGCCAGCAGCGCCAGACATAGCCCGATGGTTCCAATCAACATCGCAAGACCGGACTGTAGTGTCTCGACCCATTGCCTCACCGTAAACGCCCGAACCCGGATTTCGTTGCCAAGAAACGTGACTCCGCGCATCACGCCGTTCACGACATCCAAATTCAAGGCCAGAGCAATGGACCCAATGACTAGTGAAGACGCGACGAAGAAGAACCAGAACATCTTGTTGCGGAAGGATTCTTGAAGGCTTATCCTCTCTATGAACACGGACTCGAGCGTCCGCCGCTTGGCACTCAACGATTCAATCTCAATATCGTTCGCCCGCAAAGCATCGATCAACGCGTTTGCCGAGGCCCGATCGGACAATTGAACATGATAATGCCCGTCGATGGCAGCAAACGTCAGGCTTTTCTCACGCAACCAATTACTCAGTCCATCAGCCACAGGCACCACAAGTTCATAGCCTTCCCTGCTGGCGGTCAACTCCGAAATGGTGCCTTGTTCGATAATCTGCCCGGACTTCATCAGTGCAATCCGGTCACAAATCAGTTCGATTTCAGCAAGGATGTGCGAGTTGATAAAGATCGTCTTGCCTTGATCCGCAAGCTCTCGACAGATGTTTCGGACTTCCATTCGTCCGAGAGGATCCAGGCCATCCGTGGGCTCATCGAGAAAGATGAGGTCGGGATCGTGAACGAGAGCCTGAGCGAAGGCAAGCCTTTCATTCATTCCTTTCGAAAATTTCGAAACGCGCACGTTACCCCATTGCCCAATGTCGAGGCGCTCGAGCCACCTTGAAGCGTTATTCTCGACTCTTCTCATATCGGCCCTGCTCATGCTGCCGTAAAGCCGCAAAACCTGCCACGCCGTGAGGTGTGATGGAAATCTGGGGTTTTCGGGCAGATATCCGATCCGGCTAAGAATCGATCGATTCCGACTAGGTTCTCCGAGAAGCCGCACCTCGCCCCTAGTCGCATGCGCGATGGTCAGAGCGACCTTCACGAGTGTGGTCTTTCCCGCTCCGTTCGGTCCAAGCAACCCAAAGATGGCTCCGGTCTCCACCGTGAAGCTCACATCGTCAAGCGCGCGAACTTCGCGCCCCGACCACCATCGGCTAAATGTCTTCGAAAGGGAAACCGCCTCAAACGCAAAGGGCATACGCCATTATGACACTGGTGGCGCCCCGGCGGTGGACGATGACCGCCGGAAGTCGTTGATTTAGTAAGAACCACGCGGCAAACCCGTCGAGGACTGCAGTTAGTTGAACCTGCTGCCGATAAGAAATACCGAGGAGCTTTGCATTTCATGGTGAGGAACTGCCAATTGGGAGTGAGTTCATGAACTTGACGATTATCATACCGACATACAACCGTCACAGCGGAGTTGTCGAATGCGCGCTTGCTCTGGAACGTAACAGAGCGGAAATCATCATTGTTGACGATGGGTCGGACCAACCAGTCGCTCTTCCTTCAAACGCGGCCCGCGTCCTCCGGCATGAACGACATCGCGGACGCGCCGCCGCAATAAACACAGGGCTCAAAGCGGCCTTGCACGACCTTGTGCTCATCATCGATGATGACATCTATGCTGCACCCGACATGGTTTTGCAAATGGTTGATGAATTCAAGGCGCACAGGAACCCGAAGCTGGCTCTGACAGGCCGTGTCATCTGGGATCCGGACATACCTCTTACGCTGACGATGCGCTGGCTGCAACAGATCCGGAAATTCCCGGCCCCGACGCTTCTGTGGCGGCCATTCGTCTTTCAACACGGCGGCTACGACGAGAACTTCACCTGTGGTCTGGAACAAGTAGAGCTTCAACTGCGGCTGAAGCAGCAGGGGCTTGAGTTCCGGCTCGTGGAATCGGCGCTTGGTTTTCGAAGTAGAAATATCAAGATAAGAGACCTTGTGGAACGCGAATTCATGGATGGTCTCTCTGCCGTCTACATGCACTCAAAGTTTCCCCACTGTCTGCCTGATGTGGACGATCTGGATGCGCTCCTTCGAAATGAGAAACAGACGGCCGGAGCGGAAGCGGCGGTTCTGGAGATCGCTCTGCTGGAGCAGTCGGACACGGATACGCTGTCGCCGGGCACATCCGATCTGTTCGGCCACATCTGCCGCCATTCCTTCCTGCACGGGATCTTCGAGGGTTTGCGGGACATGGGTGGCATCAAACAGCGCCGCCACACTTCCGGCACTCTCGCTATTTATAACCATGCTTCTCAGCTTGCCGGGATAGGTGAATC
>QHXC01000006.1:4106-11785 GCA_003222815.1 Acidobacteriota bacterium
CTGCGGCTGAACCCGTCCCATAGTGAGGCGAGGCAGGCTCTGAACAAGCCGTCGATTTACCGGGAAGTGAAGCCGAATACTTTTGAACTCATCGCACCCTCCGCAAGAACGAAGGTTCTCTTTGTCCTTTTTGGCGAACTCAGCGATGTGATCAATGCGTTCCCCGTCGTAGCGGCGCTAAGAAAGAAGTTTTCTTCGGAAACCGTATGGCTAACCTCGCCACGATACGCTGAACTGGCCCGAGCGAGTTTCGCGGACACCGTACGTGAAGCCAAACAGCCAGGAATTATGCCGTGGGATTGGATCCATTCTGAAGGCTTCAGTCATGTTTTCTATCCCGAGTGCGGCGCCAATGTTAAGGAGTGGAGCGAAAGCGGTCTCCATCGGATCGATTTCATGGGCACTAAATGCGGGGTTGAACTCGAAACACGTCAAGCGTGGCTGGAACCCGGGCCCTATGCGGTTCTTCAAGCGGAACAGTTTCTCAATGAGCAAGGCCTAAAGCGGGGGTGCTTCCTTACAGCCTCGCATATGGGAGCTTCAACCAAGCACTGGCCGCACACAAATTTGATGAGAGTGGCTAAGGAAATCGGTATGCCGGTTGTTGTCCTTGGCGAAAAAACAGATGCGGAGATTCCGGGAACGATCTCGTGCTTCGGAAAGCCATTCCAAACGATAGCAACGTTGATCCGATGGAGTTCTTTCTACATCGGACCGGACTCGGGCATCTCGTGGATCGCAACCACAACGAACACACCGATGGGCGTCTTTATGGATCCGTTGCGGCAGGAGCATCTCAAGGTTGCTTTCCGCGAAGTGCTCCGGCGTGAGAAGGACGATGTCGAAGAATGGGGGATCTATACGAGCCCCGATGTGGTGATCCAGCACATTCGAAATCGGATTGCGGATTTGGGGAGCCCTCCGGAACATGCCGCTCCCACAGTCCCAAATCCGAAATCCGAAATCCGAAATCTTCTGTTGGAAGACATGCCTCGAGGATAAGAACCTGGTTCGGCCTGGAGGAAGCCTCAGGAAGAGGCAAGCTCATCCAATTCAGCGAAAATCCTGGTCTTTTCGGAATCGGGCAGGAAAGCCGCCTCGAACGAATTGCGGGCTAGCATGCACAGTTCGTCTTTTGTAAGATCAAACGCTTCATGCACGGCCAGGAAGTTTTCATTGATGTATCCGCCGAAGTAAGCCGGGTCATCAGAATTGATGGTGACGCAAAGACCAGCGCTGAGAAGTTGCCGAAGGTTGTGGTTCTCGATGGCATCGAAAACGCGCAGTTTCACGTTGGAGAGAGGGCAGACCGTCAGAGGCACACGTTCCGCTCTCAGACGATCGACGAGCGCAGGATCTTCAATGCAGCGAACACCGTGATCAATCCTAGAGGCGCGAAGAGCATCCAGAGCTTGCCATACATAGTCCGGCGGCCCTTCCTCACCGGCGTGCGCCACAACGAACAATCCTTCCTCACGAGCCCGTGCGAAGACAGACGTGAATTTTTCGGGCGGATGATCTCGTTCAGACGAATCAAGCCCCACGCCCGCGAAACGATCGCGGAACGGCAACGCATCTTGGAAAGTTTTCATGGCGTGGTCGCCGCTGAGGTGGCGGAGGAAAGACAGAATCAACTTTGACGAGATACCGAATTGACGTTCGCCGTCTTGAAAAGCCTGGTCGAGACCATCGATGATAGCTCGAATGGGTATGCCGCGTTCGGTATGCGCCTGCGGATCGAAAAATACCTCGGCGTGGCGCACATTTTGTTCGTGCGCCTTTTTCAGATAAGCCCACGCGAGATCGTAAAAATCCCGGTCTTGGAGCAAGACTCGGGTCCCCTGATAGTAAATATCGAGAAAAGACTGTAGGTCCGAAAACTCATATGCCTTCCTCACCTGCTCCGGCGATTGATATGGAAGATGGACTCGATTTCTCGAAGCAATCTCAAACATCAACTCCGGCTCCAGCGTTCCCTCGATGTGCAGGTGCAGCTCGGCCTTCGGCAAGCGCGCGATGAAATCCTTCACAGATCCTCCACCAGGTTAAGGATACTCCACCGGCTTGCGTTCTGATGAGATCCAACTGACCTTCTCCTCGCGGTGGCCGCGTTAACAAGCGGCAAAAACTCGTCGCTTTTCTTGACACCTTTCCCCTCCATTCGTCGGAAAAATGACACATCTAAGATCCTGCATAGCGAATCGCATCCCGAAGCGGCCCGGCAAACGGAGTCCAGGTACCCGAACATCCGTATCCCTTTGAAACGCCGAGCCCGAGCCCAAAATATATCGTATCGGGTCGTCTTTTGTTCCGTTTTTGACAGGACTGGAAGGTGAGTCGGGAAATTGGCAAATCAAGTGCAGAGTAGGGTTCCGATTAAGGAGGACGAAGCACGATGCAGACGGAAACGGCTACCGCCACTCAAACCCGCACCAAAATGTTTTTGGACATTCCGACAGCCGCCGAACTCGCTGGATTCTCGATTAGGCATTTCCGCAGAATCATTGAAGAAGATAACATTCCGATCGTTCAAATCGGCCGCAAGTTTTTTATCCTTGGCCGGGATTTCAACAACTGGGAAACCAGCAAGAGAGCGAAACGGCCGATGCATGCGATGTAGGACCGTACAGACGATGCCTCATGTGGTGTGTAATAGGGTTGCTTTTTGAGTTACGTTTCCGCCCCTTGCTCACCTTGACCTCACCTAGCGGATAACATACAGTCGGCCTCCACGCCGTTTGCGCGAAGGAGGCATATGAGAGAGAAGCTGTATTTCATCCGGCTGCCCATCTTACTCGTGGTGTTGTTTTTTGTTGGACGTTTGGCCCTTGGAGCAGCAGGCGATTCCTATGAATTTGGGAATCGCCTGTTCTCCCGCCGATAGCTCCCCATAAGAGGGCCAAATGGGCTTGCAGAGCAGTTTCCTATCTCGTTGGGATCAATACGTTCTTCAATTATCCTGTAGCGATTACCGGATCCACAGAACCTGTCAGCTTCGGAATCGCAATGGCTGCGCGTGCAGGCGGACTGGTGGCGAACTGCATTGCTGCCGCGATTCTCGGCGCGCTCGGCCGGTCTTTGGGTGGATTAATTCCAGCGGAGCTGAAATAGACACAAAAAGGCACGGAATCACAAAACGGCGTTGTGAAGTTTTGTGCCTTTTTGTGGTTTTCCTTACTTCTTCGCTGCTCCGAGAACGGCATCCTTTGCAGCTTTCGCCACGCGGAATTTCAGAACGGTTTTTGCAGGAATTTTGATTTCCTCACCAGTTGCTGGGTTGCGCCCCATGCGGGCTTTTCTTTTCTGTTTTACAAGTTTTCCAAGTCCAGGAAATGCAAACTCACCCTTTTTGGCCTCGCGGTAAGCGAGATCCGTGAGAGTCATCATAAAGTCCTTGACCTGTTTCTTGGTGATACCTGTCTTCGTCGACATTTCCGTTACGAGCTGGGTCTGGGTCATCTTTGCCATCATTCCTCCCTATTCTACTTTGTCTACCGTGAGGGTTTCCCAATCAAACGAGAGCCACCACCTGGATCAGCTTTAGAAAATTAGAGTGTGCGAGAGGTTCTGTCAAGCTAAGCTCTCTTGAACGCCTTCAGAATTTCTCTGAGATCGTACCGAAGGATGATCGGCCGTCCGTGAGGACATACTGTCGGGACGTCCGTCTTCATGAGTTCTCCGACAAGCCATCGCATCTTTGTCTCGTCAAGCGGCGTGTTGATTTTGATTGCGGCGTGACAAGAGACACTCGCAGCGATCTTCTTCTTCAGAGCTTCGATGTTCATGACCTGAGTCTCGCGTTCGAGTCCGTCCAGCAATTCGATCAACAGCTTCTCCACGGCTGCCGCCTTGAGTATCGCTGGAGCGGTTTTGATGGCGATCGTCTTCGGCCCGAATGGCTCCACTTCGAAGCCATTTCGCGCCAGTTCGGGAACGATGCTATCGAGAATGACAAGCTGGCGGGGGGGCAATTGAGTAATGATCGGCATGAGCAGCCGCTGGATATCGAGCTTTCCCGCCAGCTTTTGCCGGAGATAGGCTTCGAATAAAACACGTTCGTGTGCGACATGCTGATCGATGACGATGAGTCCGGACGAATCCGTCGCGACAATGAAACTGTCGCGAAGCTGGCCAAGCGGTTGGACCTCGCTCCTGACGCGATCGAATGCGGGATATGCCGCACCTGGCCCTTCCGATTCGTCGCAGCCATCGGCCGGTTGATCAGTTCGGAAGTTCAGGTTTAATGGAACTTCATCGCCTGTGGGCACACGCATTCCAGGCTGCAGCGCAAAGGGTGCGCGAGCAATCGGATCATCGGACGTCCAGGAATCGGGAATTCGAGGCTGAAGGGCCGGCGCCGAAAATGGGGACATCGCGAAGTTTTCGTTTTCCATCGGTACGATGGTCTTGTCCTGAGTGAGACCCGAAAGGACGGAATCGCGAATCGCGTCGTGCACGAACGATTGATGTTTGAAGCGTACCTCCGTCTTTGCCGGATGGACGTTGACGTCCACGTCTTCATAGGGAATGGTCACAAATAAGATCACAACCGGAAACGTTCCCGACGGAAGAATGTTCCGATACGCTTCGCTGATCGCATGAAGAATGATCTTGTCGCGCACCATCCGCCGATTGATGAAGAAAAACATGGAATTCCGATTGTACTTTTGAATGTGTGGCCGCGACGTGAACAGGTGGATTTCCACTCCGGATCGCCCGTAGTCTTTCTGATATTCCACCATCTGATCGAGAAGATCTTTGCCGAAGACCTGAAAGATGCGGTCGCGGAAACCGGCGGCCGGCGGCGTAGCTAGGATTTCGAAGCTGGCGCTCTTGAGGATAAAGTGAATGTCGGGAAAGGCCAGCGCGTAATGCGTGCAGTAGGTCGTAATCTGGCTCAGCTCGTAGGATTCCGAACGCAGAAATTTACGTCGTGCCGGCACATTGAAGAAAAGCTCCTCGACGGTGATCTCGGTTCCCCGTGGAAATGCTTGTTCGTGACTGGAAAGAAGCGTGCCGCCGGCAATTTCGACGGCTGTGCCGGTCGAGCCTTCAGCTTGAGTTTCCAGCCGGAGCCGCGAAACTGAAGCAATCGATGGCAGAGCTTCACCGCGAAACCCTAGAGTTTTTATGGAAAATAGATCATCGGGCTCATAGAGCTTGCTGGTTGCATGCCGCGCAAAACAAGCCAGCGCGTCCTCGCGCGACATCCCTTCCCCATCGTCCGTAACGCGAATCAGCCTCCTGCCGCCCTCTTCAATGTTGATTGAAATCTTTGACGCCCCTGCATCAAGAGAGTTCTCCATGAGTTCCTTCACGACCGATGCAGGCCGCTCGACGACTTCGCCCGCAGCAATACGGTTCGCGATATCATCGGGCAGGACTCGAATCTTCATGGGTGGCTAAGTTCTCCTGACCTGAATGCCGATTTCTCTGAGCTGTTGCTCGGAGACCGGCGAGGGCGACCCGCTCATCAAGTCTACGGCCCGTGCGGTCTTCGGAAACGCGATCACATCGCGAATCGAGGACTGTCCCGTGAGAATCATGACCAGGCGGTCCAGACCGAGCGCGATGCCGCCATGTGGGGGCGTGCCGTATTCCAAGGCTTCAAGAAAGAATCCGAACTTCTCGCGCGCTTCCTGTTCTGAAAACCCGAGCACCTTGAAGATCCGCGCCTGAATGTCACTTCGATGGATTCGGATCGAACCGCCCCCGATCTCAGTCCCATTGAGCACCAGATCGTATGCCTTTGCGCGCACGCGCTCCGGGCCGGTTTCAAGTATCGAGAGGTCCTCGTCGACGGGTGCGGTGAAGGGATGGTGGCGCGACACCCATCGGTTCTGGTTTGTATCGAATTCAAGCAGCGGAAAGTCGACGACCCAGAGCATGTTCCATTTGCCCGCAGGAATCCAATTTTCCTTCCGAGCCAATTCAAGGCGAAGAGCCCCCAGCCAATTGAGAACCGAATCCCTGTTCCCGGCCATCAGAAAAACCGTGTCGCCCCGTTGCGCCCCTGACTTCTGGATCACCGCTTCCACGGCGTCAGCGCCGGCGTTCTTTACCACCGGCGCCGATGTGTTACCGTCCTCGCCTATGCGGATCCATGCGACGCCGGCGCCACCGAGCTGTTTGATGAAGGTATTGAACTCATCGAGTGACTTGCGGGAATACGAAATGTTCGGTGCGACAAGGCCACGCACCGTCTGGCCGGCATCGACCATCTCCCGGAAGACGCCAGGTCCGGCCTGTTTGAAGATCTCGGTGAAATCCTGAAGGCACACTTCGAAGCGCGTGTCCGGCTTATCGCTGCCGTAGCATTCCATCGCTTCTTGAAAACTCATTTGCGGCAGAGGAGTTGGAATCTCGATTCCCGTCAGCGTAAACACCGCGGCCATCAAGCCTTCGATCAGCGTGAAGAGTTCCTCACGCGAGGGAAAAGACATCTCGATATCAACCTGCGTAAATTCGGGCTGCCGGTCTGCCCGCAGGTCCTCGTCCCGGAAGCAGCGGACAATCTGAAAGTACTTTTCGAAACCGGAGATCATCAGAATCTGCTTGAACAACTGTGGTGACTGCGGCAGGGCGTAGAAGCTGCCGTGATGAAGCCGGCTCGGCACCAGATAATCGCGAGCGCCCTCGGGAGTGGACTTGGTAAGAATGGGCGTCTCCACTTCCCAAAATCCCTGCCGATCCATGTAAGCGCGAATGGCCATCGTGATGCGATGGCGCATCCGGAAGGTTTCCTGCATTTTGGGACGGCGAAGGTCGAGGTATCGATACTTCAGCCGGAGATCCTCGGAGATCGTGGTCTCGTCCTCGATTGGAAAAGGAGTCGTCTTGGCCTCACTCAGGACCCACAGCGCGTCAGCCACGATTTCGATTGTCCCGGTCTTCAGGTTTGGATTGGCCAGCCCGTTCTCCCGCCGCCTCACTTTCCCTCGCACCGCGATCACAAATTCCGACCGCAGCACTTTCGCGGCGCGGTGAACTTCCGCATGGACCTCGGCGCTGAAGACCACCTGGGTGACCCCTTCACGGTCACGCAGATCGACGAAGATGAGCTGGCCGTGGTCGCGCCGGCGATCCACCCAGCCCATCAGAAATGCATCCTGTTCTTCGTTTGAAGCGGTCAACTCGCCGCATGTGTGTGTTCGTTTGAGAGTTTCCATCTTGAATGCCGCCCTCATCCGGCTTTCGGCAATCGGATTTCGCCGAATCCGTACGCGTGGAACGTCTCTCGCAATCGCTTCTCGACGGCGTGCCAGATCTCGACGTCTCCCGGAAGGATGTCGTATGTGCCGCGAATGGCATGAATCATGGTTTGGCCGCCAATTACGCGAACTACGCCAATTATTGGCGTAATTCGGGCTGTTTGCGGCTATTTCCTCATCGTCAAGTACATCTCTTTGTACTCGTAATATCGCTTGGCGTATTCATCGATATCCGCCACTTCCTTGTCCGTGAGTTCGCGTTTGACTTTGGCGGGCATGCCAAGAACCAGACTGCGTGGAGGAATCACCGTACCTTCAGTGAGCAGCGCACCGGCGCCTATGATCGAATGTTCCCCAACAGTAACATCATTCAGAATTGTGGCGCGCATGCCAATCAGGCAATGGGATTGGATCGTGCAACCGTGAAGCATCACACCATGACCGGCCGTGACGTAATCGTGAAGAATG
>QHXC01000704.1 GCA_003222815.1 Acidobacteriota bacterium
TGCACCTTTTCCTCTTTGCCTTACTAACAGATGTGCTCCCGAATGGAGAATGCTCGCGAAGACCGTGTTGAACGCTTCAACGACGGCGGCGTCAGGTGTAAGTTTCGAGATTTCTTCTGCGGCGGAAGTCGTCAGCCCTACCTCGAGGCCGCGGGCGCCAAATGGATTTACGCAACTGATAAGTATCTTCCGGTTCAACGGTCCGGCGTCGGAAAGGGCGTCGCCAATTGCGGCCCACGGGACCGCGAGGAGCACAACATTACCGTAGCGAACCGCATCCTCGGTCGAGCCGGATCGAGCATGAGATCCAATTTCTCGCACAAGATCCTGTAGCTTCTCGGGCCTTCGAGAGTAGCTGAACATGACGTAGTGGCCGTGCTTTGCCCAGAGCCGCCCGAGACCAGCCCCCATTTTCCCCGAACCAATGATTCCAATCCTCATGTGTGAGAATTGTGCCGGAAATGGGGGAGAGGAGTTGTGCAATTGTGCACAGCCCCATTTCCCGACTCTTATCTGGTAGAATACTCACATGCCTCGTCTATTTGCCATCGCTGTCCTGTGCGCGCTTGCGTTCACGTTGAATCTGGGAGCGCAAGGCCGCGGTGGTCTTCACCGAGGCGGATTTCCGGCCCGAACGGGCGCTGTCATCGCGACTGGGAGGACGCCAACGGTTATTGTGGGCAGACCCGCCTTTAACGTTCCTCGCCACGTTCGCCCACCCTTCGCGATACAGCCGGCTCCGTTCTATCAGCCATTCTTTTGGTCTTCACCGTTCTTTCCGTCATCAGTCTATACACCTGCACCTTATGTGGCGCCTTATGCCTCGGTACAACCCACGCTCTCTGATTCAAACCAGGTAAACGAACTCTCGTACGAGGTGGAGCGGCTGACGCGAGAAGTTCAGCGGCTGCGAGAAGAACAACAACTCTTGCGCGAGTCCCGCCAAGCCCCGCCGGAGTCGCCGTTATCCCAAACACCATCTGTTCCCGTGATTCTGGTCTTTGGTGATGGTCACCAGATCGAAGTCCAGGGTTATGCGATTGTGGGTCAGACGCTCTGGGCTCTGACGGAGCAAACTTCCACGCGGATCTCGGTTGCAGATTTGGATCTCGAAGCGACTCAGAAGTTGAATGCGCAGCGTGGTATCCGTTTCCCGCTGCCACGGAAGCCATAGCGCGCTTCGCCCCGGCGATGCATATGGACAAACCACGACATCCTCAAGTCATTCGACCTTGGAAAGTCGAGCGCATCCGAAAACCTGGTTCGAACGTGAGTAAGAAGTTCCAACAGCCGAAGCCCAGAAAGAAGTGGAAATAGATCTTCGGAGGTGTTTGATGAAAGCGATATGGAACGGCGCCACCCTTGCCGATAGCGCTCAAACTGTTGTTGTTGAAAGTAATCACTATTTCCCGCCGGACTCGATAAAAACTGAACATTTCCGCAGAAGCGAGACACATACGACGTGTCATTGGAAGGGTGAAGCGAGTTACTACGACGTCGTCGTCGATGGGAAGACGAATAAAGACGCTGCCTGGTACTACCCCAATCCGAGCGAAGCCGCGAAGCAGATCAAAGATCATGTGGCGTTTTGGAGAGGCGTTCAGGTCACGAGTTGAAGATTTCCCGCCGTACCTCCGCCCAAAGGAGGTTTCCGGAGGAGGAGTTATTTTCAGTCGTCTGACTCCGCATTCTGTTCCTGCCATCCATCGAGATCAGTTTCCGGGGGCGGTATACTGGCCTTATGAAGAAGATCGTGATTCGGTACTGCCTGGTCTGAGCGTCGTATCCTCCACAGGCTGCCCGAGCGATCGGAAGGTGCTTGAGGCCGTGCGCGTCGCGTTAAAACTCTGAAAGGCCGGGTCGTCACGACCTCATTGAGTTAGTCTCAGCCTGCCTACCGCTGCCTACTTTGCGCGCCCAGGGGGTCCCTCGGATAGCATTTGAACACGGTACAGCGATTCCAGCGCTGTCATGTACAAGGTCTGACGGCGGGGACCGCCGAAAGCCAAATTGCGCACGACCGACGGGACGCGAATTGTCCCGAGGTACTGACCGCGTGAGCCGATCACTTGAACTCCAGACGCAGTAGCCACGTATAGCCGACCCTTCGAATCAAGTGCCATCCCGTCGGCGCGACTTCGCGGGCCAAGTGAACCTTGCTGCGATTCGCGATGAACGGGGGTATGATCTTGAAGAACGATCTCGGGAGGAGATGGGGGATGTCTACGTCAACAGAGCCGAAATTCGATAGTGAAAAAGAATATCCCGCCGCTGAACTTTCGCGCCGCGAATTCGTTGCGGTGGCGGCTGCGGCGGCCGCTGGATTTGTGCGTCACCCAGGCCAAGCGCGTCCGGCCATCGTCCGCACGGACCCTTCGACTCTCCCGCCCTACGGCAACGGCACGATCCCGGCGGGCATCCGGTCGCGCGCCGTCGCGAACGTCAACGGCCTTACCGTGCACATGCTGGAGGCCGGGTTCGACAGGCCAGGCCGGCCGGGGGTCCTCCTTCTGCACGGCTTCCCAGAGCTCGCCTATAGCTGGCGCAAGGTGATGCTGCCCCTGGCGGCGGCGGGTTATCACGTCATGGCCCCCGACCAGCGCGGCTATGGGCGCACCACGGGCTGGGACGACTCCTACGACGCCGATCCCGATCCCTTCCGAATCCTCAACATGGTGCGGGATTCGATCGGGCTCGTCTACGCACTCGGCCACCGCACGGTCGCGATGGTGGTGGGGCACGACGCCGGCGCGCCGGTCGCCTCCTGGGCGGCCCTCATCCGGCCCGACATTTTCCGCGCAGTCACGATCTTGAGCTCGCCCTTCGAAGGCCCGCCGTCGCTCCCTTTCGACACCGCGAACGGCGACGCGGCCCCGCGCCCCGCCCCCACCGACGACGAGCTTGACGCGGAGCTGGCGAAGCTCAATCCGCCGCGGAAATATTACCAGAACTATCAGCGCACGCGCGGGGCCAACGACAACATGCTGCATGCGCCACAAGGGCTGCACGCGTTCTTCCGCGCCTACTACCACTACAAGAGCGCCGATTGGAAAGGGAACATGCCCCATCCCTTGAAGGCGCGCACCGCCGAACAGATGGCGCAAATCCCCACCTACTACGTGATGGAGAAGGACAAGGGCATGGCAGAGACGGTCGCACCCTTCATGCCGTCGGTTGCCGAGATCGCGGCGTGCAAATGGCTGACCGAGGCCGAAGTGGAGGTCTACGCGACGGAGTACGCCAGGACCGGGTTCACCGGCGCGCTTCAGGGCTATCGGGTGCGGCGCGGCGCGGAGCCCAAGAGCGTCGCC
>QHXC01000007.1 GCA_003222815.1 Acidobacteriota bacterium
GAAGGAAGGCGTGGATAGAATGAGAAACAGAAGCAGTCCCGAGGCAAGGAAGAGCCTTCGCATGATTTCCTCCCAATTTGAATGTCTTCGTGGAGGCAGGTCTACACTGGACGTTTTATGGTGTCAAGTAAACAGAGCATCCGTGTGGTCAGCACATTTGATGTGCTACCCACACCAGCTTTAATTAATGTTGACAGTCATATTTTAGATTCGGTATATCGCTGGCGAGCTTCCGAACAAAATATGCAATGGAGACCTTATGATGAATTCCAGTTATATGCGTGTGTTGGCCGGTTTGATCGTGGCCGTCTTTCTCGCGTCGGTCGAGACCGCGCATACCCAACGCGCGCCGGCAGGCACCGCAATCATGCCGTTCAAAATTCGAGTTCCCGACGCTGTGTTGACAGATTTGAAACGGCGGTTGTCGCAAGCGCGCTTTGCAGATGAATTCCCGGACGCGGGGTGGGATTACGGTACGAATCTCGCCTATCTCAAACGCATAGTCGACTACTGGCGTGACAGGTACGACTGGCGAGCTCAAGAGAGGCGATTGAACGAATTGGACCAGTTCACGACGAACATCGACGGCGTCGATATTCATTTCATCCATCAGCGATCGAAAAACCCGAATGCGATTCCGCTGTTACTGCTCAATGGCTGGCCGAGTTCGGTCATCGAGTATGAAAAAGTGATCGGTCCGCTGACCGATCCGGTCGCGCACGGTGGCCGAGCGGAAGATAGCTTCCATGTGGTCATTCCATCGATGCCGGGATTCGGGTTCTCGGGTAAGCCTACACAAAGAGGGTACAACCCTGAACGAATTGCACGCATCTGGGTGCAGTTGATGGCTCGGCTCGGGTATACACGTTACGCCGCACACGGCAGCGACTGGGGGAATGGAATAGCCACTCGCGTCGCGCTCGATGATTCCTCGCACGTGATAGCGCTCCACCTTGCCGGCTGCGGGGCTGCGCCTGCGGCGCCGGTGGCGAATAGTGGAAATCCGACCCGGCCGGCATCGGCGCCTGGCCTGAACAGCGCTGTCAATTCGGCGCACAATCTGGGCTACCAGGAAATTCAATCGACGAAACCGCAAACTTTGGGCCAGGGATTGAGCGATTCGCCTGTAGGCCTCGCCTCGTGGATCATCGAGAAATGGTACGGGTGGAGCGACCACAATGGTGACCTGGAAAAAATTTTCACGAAGGACGAACTGTTGACGAACGTCATGATCTACTGGGTGACGAACAGCGGTGCTTCTTCGGCCCGAATCTATTATGAGAGCCGTCACATGAATGGTGGTCTGGCTCCCACCCCATTTCCGCGGCCGGAGGACCGCGTGAGCGTGCCGACCGGTTGCGGCTCCTTTCCGTCGCAATATGATCGTCGCGCAGATCCTGTGAACACAAGCAGCGTCGAAGCACGCAAAGCGGCCGAAGCGCGATACAACGTTGTGCACTTCACAACGATGCCGCGTGGCGGGCACTTCCCCGCGTTCGAGCAGCCGAAGTTGTGGGTTGACGACATCCGTGCATTTTTCACGGTTGTACGGAAAAACGTGAGGTGATCCAGCTTTCAAGAACCCAATCCCGCGGCCGACGCGATAGCCCGTGTAGAGGAAGCCAAGCCGGCGGTGATGCACCTTCGCACGTTCAGGAATTTGAGCAGTAGAGGCAGAGCCGCCACTATCGGACATATAATTCGCGCAAGAGAAGCAAGGGAGACCCTCATGGGGGATCTCACTAAAGTCGCGGCCAAGGGTAAGCGACACGTGCAGCCATCGTGGAGGCCCCCTATCTCAAGGCCAAGTGGAGGGAACTGTCGTAATCTGTCCATGGCATGGCGCACGTTTTGACCTTAGAACAGGAAAGGTACTGACTCCGTTCGGTACGGACCTGTCCACGTACACGGTTGTGATCCAGGGTGACGACATTAAAATCGAGATGTAGGCCGGGGCGCAAAGATGAGATAGGCGTATCCCTCGGATTACGCGCCGGTAAATGGAAAAATGAATCCTGCAATTAGCAAAAGAAGCCCAAGCGGAGTGCTGATCCGGTTGCCCCACGGCATGTTCTTTTCGATAGCCATGACGGTGCCGAGCGCGAGCATCCACAAGAGGTGCACAGTGACGGCAAGGAACATCAGGAGCATTAGCGACCAGCAGCATCCGATGCAGAAAATGCCGTGATGACTGCCGAGCCAAAACGATTCGGCCGCTTCGTTCCGGCCGTGCCAATGTTCGATGATAAAACTTAAGGGAGAGCGGCACTTCCGCAAACAGTAGTGTTTGAGCGGTGTGAATTGATACAACCCCGCAACGATCAACAACCCGCTCTGAAAATTTACTCCCGCAAGCAGTGGGTACAGCTGCGAGACTCCGTAGTGGGCAAGCACTCCAAACACGGCCCAGACGAGCAGATACCCCGCGATGCATAGCCCGAGAAGGAACGAACGCCGTTCTTTGTCGCCAATCAAGACATAGAAACGGCCCAGCAGTGGGAAGGACGTGGGAAGCATCATCGCAATCGTCATCAATGTCCAACCCGAAGCGAAGAAAAATACAGACCTGAGACCTTCTTTGAAGATGGCGTCCCCCATCGCAGCATGATGGAAATGCTGTCCGGCAGGGGTCCGCCCCCAGGCCCACAGAGCGCCCCACGAAAGAGTAATGAGCGCGGCCAGCAGCGTCGTTCGGAATCGACGTTCGTCAAGCGCTCGCACTTTATTTACGCCTCGAACCGGAAACTTCCTTGGACGGCATTGTGTCCGCTGAGATCAATTTTGAAGCCGTGCTGAGGTACGTTTACTTTGTACTTCGAAGCTTTACCGACGAACGCAGGCGAACCCGGTATCGTCGTGAAGATGCTATCGTGCAGGGTAGTCGGCTTTCCCGTTGCGCCGATAAATGGTTCGAGGTCGGCTTCGATCGCCTGGCCAATTCTGAGTGAGCCCTTGACACCTTCCACATCAAATCTGATGGGAACACGTTCCACCGCGAGAACCTCGCCGATCAATTTGGCTAAGTCCGCGATAGGACCTCCTGCTTTTCCGCTCCACACCTTGAGCATCGCATCCTGCTGCTGTTGCGTGGCTGCGTCATCTATGTAGAGGACGGCCTTCCAGTTTCCCTTGAGGATGTTTCCGGGAATGTGCACCATTGCGACAATTGTCCTTCCGGCAACATCGACACCATCGATCATGCCATTATCGATACGCCATGCGAGACATCCATCGCACGTACCATTGTCCGGATCGTCACCAACCCAGCAGGGACAAAGTGTGTTGCACGTGCATACTTCAAGTAAGCGGCCCTTCACGTGATAACCCATGGTTTTCTCCTTTCCGACACGTCTGTGCCGAAGAAAGTTTCTGTTTGGAATGCGGCTACCTTAAGGCCAAGCAATCAAATGGTCAATCTAAATTTGCTTTACCGGCGCCCGCCAGCGAGCGCGAGAGCTTCCTTCATGTTCCTCAGACGGGCCATAGCCATGGTTCCCAGGAACGGACCGACTCCGAGCACTGCAAATGCATACCTCCAACTGAAAGCTTCAACCATATAAGGAATGAGATGAATCGTGATGAGAGTGAGAAGGAATCCGAGACTCGTTTGGACTGTAAGCATTGTGCCCACAAGAGAAGGTTCTGATAGCTCGGCGATGCTCGCAGAAAATTGGGCGGAATCGGCGACCACAGTGATTCCCCATACGATACAGAGTCCGGTCAAAAATACAGGGTTGCGGCCAAATAGCAATCCTACGAACATCGAGCAGGTGCCGCTCAGGACCATTGCCGTCATGGCTATGGTCGTGCGGCCCCATCGGTCCGCAAGCCAACCAGCAATTACGCAGCCAAGTCCACCGCTTCCGATCACGGCAAACGTTGCGAATTTTGAAAGCGTGAATGCACGGTCGGCATTCATCGTCATCTGGAAACTGGCTTGAAGGAAAACGCCGATCCACGTCCACATTGCGTATAGCTCCCACATGTGACCAAAGTATCCGAAATTCGCAAAACGCAAGGACCGTGTAGTCCAAGCTTTGAACGCCGATCCAGGACGAAATCTGGGAGCTTTGGCGAATTTCGGTCCGATCTCCGCAAAACAGATAAGCGTCGCACCAAGACCGGCAGAGGCGGAAGCCAACACAACAGTCGCTCGCCAATTTATGCCGCCAATCGCATTGAGAACGTGCGGCGATGCGGAGCCCAGGGTCAATGCGCCAACCAGGAGAGCGACAAGCAATCCCATATCGTTCTCAGCCCAGCTCGCTGCCATTTTCATTCCCACGGGGTATACGCCAGCCATGCATATTCCCACCACGAGGCGAAAGACCGGGATTCCCAACGATGCTGGATCAAGCGCAAGAATCAAGAGGTTTGCGACGGCCGCAATAGCTGCAGCAACCATAAAGAAATGGCGGAGATTCAACCGGTCTGCCAACCCCAAGAATCCACTCACAAGTGTGCCAATCACGAATCCGACTTGCACACTGCTGCTCAGCAGCGAAATCTGAAATGACGTCAGCGTCCGTTCTTTCTGCAACGACGGCACGACTGCCGTCGTGGAAAACCAGAGGGCCAGCACCAGCACTTGGCAAAGGCAGATCAGAGTAATCACTCGCCATTTTTCGGACATGATCTTGACCCCTGTTGACATTAGCGCAAACGTTTTCTATTCGTCAGCAGGCGAATCGCATTTTCTTTGAGAATGAGCGGGCGCACTTCGTCGCGAATGGGAATCTTCGCGAAATCCGCGAGCCATCGATCCGGCGTGATGAACGGGAAATCGGAACCGAAGAGCAATTTGTCTTTCAACAACGTATTGGCGTATTGAATCAAAGTCGGTGAAAAGTATTTAGGCGACCAGCCCGAAAGATCGATAAACACCTGGGGTTTGTGCAGGCAGATCGAAATCGCTTCGTCCTGCCATGGGAACGACGGGTGCGCCAGGATGATCGGCATGTCGGGAAAATCGACGGCCACGTCATCAATGTCCATCGGATTGCCGTATTTCAACCGTACGCCGCCACCTCCGCGCATTCCGGTCCCGATCCCGCTGTGACCCGTGTGGAAAATCACCGGAAGCCGGGCACCATTTATCACGTCATAAAATGGGTAGACCGTCCGATCGTTCGCGTGGAATTGCTGCACCGGAGGATGGAGCTTGAAGCCTCGAATTCCCGACGCGATCAGCCGGCGAGCTTCTCGCACCGCTTCGAGGCCGCGGGCCGGATTCACGCTGGCAAATGCGACCATCATGTCCGAATTCGCGGCCGCTAACGCAGCCACTTCATCATTCGGAACCGGCGGCCTGCCCGTAAGGCTTTCATCAACGGAGAAGACCACACACCCGATTTTTCGGGATCGATAGTATTCCGCTATTTCCTCTGGACGGCGCGGTACGTCGGTAGATCGAAAATACTTGCGGGCTGCCTGATCCGACTCATTCTCCCCTGTTTCGCCATGGAGGTGAACATGAGTATCGATGGCGATCAGTTCATCGACGTTGAAAAATTTTGGTTTGTCCATTGTTCCTTAGTACGCTATTCCGGTATTATCCGCACAGAGTTTTTAGCCGCGGATTACGCGAATTACGCGAATGGGCCACACGGAAACCTTATGACACGTCCCTATGCGCTGATCCTGGTCCTGCTCCTCCTGGTGGGCGCCGCTGTGTGTTCTTGCAGCCGTTACCAACCTTTCAAGCTCAACGGCCCGCTGGTTTCCTCGGCAACGACGATGGTAACGGCCTGGTACTTTCCGAAGAATCCGCTGACCGATCCCACGTTGGACGATTCGAAGCTATCCAAGGAAATCAAATGGGGGTTCCGGATCTTCACCGACACGCCACACGAGGCCCCGCAGTTCTCGCCCAGCAAAGTCTCCTGCAACAACTGCCATTTGAATGGCGGGCAGCGGGAGCGATCTCTGCCGCTCGTCGGCGTGGCTGGAATGTTTCCGGAGTACAACAGGCGCTCGGGCCGGCTGTACAGTCTTGGCGACCGTATCGTCGACTGCTTCGTTCGGAGCGAGAATGCCGCGGGCGCAACCGAAGCCGGGGATGGGGAAGCATTACCGTCGACAACATCGAAGGAAGTGCTGGCCGTCTCGGCCTACCTCACATGGCTTGCCCGTGGATCCGAGGTTGGGAAGAACCCCGCATGGCGCGGCCAAAACGTCATTGCATCGTCGAACTTGATTCCGATTGAAAAACTCGACGCCCGAAAGGGAGAAGCGCTTTTCATGGAGCACTGCACGAACTGCCATGGTGAGGACGGACAGGGCGTCGCGATTGGCGATAAGAAGGCGGGACCGTTGTGGGGACCGGATTCGTGGAACGACGGCGCTGGGGCGGCGCGCGTGTACACGCTTGCGGGCATCATTCGGTATTCAATGCCCTACCTCAACCCCGGCAGTTTGACCGACGAAGAGGCGCAACAACTGGCCGCGTTCATCAATTCGAAACCGCGTCCTTCGTATCCGTTTAAGCAACAGGATTACCGCACTGAAAAACTTCCCGTCGACAGCGTCTATTACACCAGACGCTGAGATATGCGACCGGCTGGTCCGGTTCTTCATATACCCGATGCTTCTCTCCAAGGGAACGATGTCTTCATGAGCGCGACCGATTACTCAAACGCTCTGTCGCATTCAACGGCATTCAATGGAAGGTATTCATGAACTGCCACAATGGAAGCAATAGGAGAATGATCGTTCCGGCTACAATTCTTGTTATGATTTTGGCGGCTTGTATGAGTGCAAACGCGCAAAGTCGAATGCCGCCGATACCCGCGGAGAAAATGACGGACGAGCAAAAGAAGGCTTTTGCGGAATTTGTCGCCGCCCGAGGTGAACCAACGGGACCCTGGGTGGCTCTTCTTCGAAGCCCGGAGGTTATGACCCGTGCTCGCGCCTTGAGCGATTACCTGCGTTTCAAAAGCGTGTTGCCCCCGCGACTGAGCGAGTTTGTCATCCTGATGACGGCCCGCCAGTGGACGCAGCAATATGAGTGGAATGCCCATTATCAGCTTGCTCTGAACGGCGGGCTGAACGCGGACACTGCGAAGGCAATCGCAGAAGGTCGACGCCCTGAGCACATGGCGGAAGACGAGGCCATCCTCTACGAGTTCTGCATGGAAATCCAGCGAAACCGGAGTGTCGGCGACATCACGTATGCGCGGGCGGTGTCCAAATTCGGAGAGCAAGGCGTTATCGACACGGTGAGCATCATGGGTTACTACACGCTGATATCTATGGTCTTGAACACAGCACGCACGCCACTTCCGGAAGGCACCACACGGGCGCTAGCTCCCTTTCCGCTGTGAGTAAACGGCGACGGATAATTCGGGGACAGACACCAAATTCTATACTTTCAAGAATTCGGTGTCTGTCCCCGAATTATCTCCAAACGGACCCACTACCAAGCATCGCGAATCCCGGCATTTTCTGTCTTTGAACTGATGTGAATGATCTGATCCAACTGACTATAAATAATGAAGGTGTGGCGGTGATTACGATCGACAATCCCCCGGTGAATGCGCTGGGGACGGGGGTGCCGGAGGGGATTTCCGCTGCCCTCGATCGGGCCGAACAGGAGCCTTCGGTTTCAGCAATTGTCATCATCGGCGCCGGCCGGACGTTCGTCGCGGGGGCGGATATCAAGCAACTGGAAGAGCAAGCTCATGGCCGGGGGCCTGGCGCGCCAAATCTCCATGCGCTGCTAAAAAAGATCGAGGATTGCGGCAAACCTGTCGTGATGGCTATCCACGGAACGGCATTGGGCGGCGGACTGGAACTCGCCATGGCAGGACACTACCGTGTGGCGCGTCCCGATGCACTATCAAAGCCGCCGAAGCCTTGCAGCTTGGGCTTTTCGACAAGCTCGTCGAAGGCGACTTGCTCGCCGGAGCGGTTGCCTTTGCTCGGGAGATCGCGGCAAAAGGTTCGCCCCATCCGAAGACCCGCGAACGAAATCAGAAGCTGGGTACCCTCGAGTCCAACGCATCCGTTCTTGCGGCCGGACGCGAGCAAGCTCGGAAAACACGGCGCAATATGACCGCACCCCTCGCCGTCATTGATGCGATCGAGGCAGCGGTCACGATGCCATTCGACGAAGGTTGCAAGAGGGAACGCGAAATCATCCAACAATGCCTCGCATCCGATCAATCGAGGGCGCTGATCCACGCCTTCTTCGCGGAGCGCGCCGCGGCCAGGATTCCTGGCATATCGAAAGATACTCGCACGTACAAGATCCGCAAAGCCGCCGTCATCGGTGCCGGAACGATGGGTGGCGGCATTGCGATGGCCTGCGCCAACGCCGGAATTCCGGTGCTCATTATGGATACCGAACAAGCAGCCCTCGATCGCGGCCTGGCTACTGTTGGAAAGAACTACGAAAGCTCCGTGAAGAAAGGGCGTTTCTCCCAGGAAACGATGGAACAAAGGCTGGGACTCATCGAACCACGCCTCGCTTACGATGGATTCGAGGAAGTCGACCTGATCATCGAGGCAGTCTTCGAAAACATGGCTCTGAAGAAGCAAGTCTTTGCCGGAATCGACAAGATCGCGATGGCGGACTGCATCCTTGCGACGAATACCTCGACACTGGATATCGACGAGATTGCTGCCGCCACTTCCCGCCCGCACATGGTCATTGGTACGCATTTCTTCAGTCCCGCGCATGTGATGCGCCTCCTCGAAATCGTGCGAGGAACCGCGACCAGCAAGCAAGTGATTGCCACGACATTGGCGCTCGCCAAACAACTTCGCAAGGTCGGAGTCGTGGTGGGAAACTGCCGTGGCTTCGTGGGCAACCGCATGATGCTTCCCTATATGAGGGAGGCACAGTTCCTCGTCGAGGAAGGCGCAACACCGGCACAAGTCGATCGAGCGCTATACGGCTTCGGAATGGCCATGGGAATATTCGCGGTTGACGACATGGGTGGACTCGATCTCGCGTGGAGGGTTCGGCAAGAATACAAGCATCTTGAAAAACCTGGCGTGCGCGTCCCGCTAGTATTGGAAAGGCTTTTTCACATGGGCCGGCTGGGCCAAAAAACCGGGGCCGGCTGGTACCGCTACGATGAGAGCCGAAAAGCAATTTCCGATCCCGTGGTCGAATCGCTTATTGAAACGACGGCAAAGCAGGCGGCCATCCCTCGGCGGACGATACGCGACGAAGAAATCATCGAGCGCTGCATGTACGTCATGATTAACGAGGGCGCTCGTATTCTCGATGAAGGACACGCGCAGCGCGCCGGCGACATCGATACGATCTATCTTACCGGTTACGGCTTTCCGGCCTATCGCGGTGGTCCAATGTGGTATGCGGACACGGTCGGCTTGAAAAAGATTTACGATCGCATCCTCGAATTTCAACGTCAACATGGCGAGTGGTGGGAACCGGCGCCATTGTTGAAGCGCCTTGCCGAGGAAGGCGGAACTTTCGCCAGCTTCGATGCCTCCAGGGAAGCCATCTTGGTGGGCCCATGAAAGCGGCCGCGCCCTACCGCAGTGTCCGGCTGGGTTCGACGGACGTTACCGTGAGACGCGAAGCGAACGGCAACATCTATGTCCTGTCCCGGCAGAGTCTCGGTCCCTATCCCGAGAAGATGACGGAGCGGCTGGATCAATGGGCGGATCACGCACCGGACCGCGTTTTCATGGCGCAACGCGCACTGGATGGAAGTTGGCGCACGCTCACGTACGGCGACGCCCGAACATTGGCTCGCAACATCGGCCAGGCGCTTTTGAATCGCGGCCTGTCCCAGCAACGGCCATTCGCAATCCTCTCGGGCAATGACCTGGAGCACGCTCTGCTGGGTTCGGCTGCCATGTATTCGGCAGTGCCCTACGCGCCGATTTCCACGGCCTACTCTCTCGTCTCATCGGATTTCGGGAAATTGCGCCACATCATGGACCTTCTGACGCCGGGTCTCGTCTTTGCTGCCAGCGGAAAACAGTACGAAAGGGCAATCCGCGCGGTCGTGCCAGACAACACGGAGATCGTCGTAACGCAAGATCCAATAAACGGAGCGACGCTCTTCTCCGATCTGGTGGACACGGCCGCCGGAGCGAGCCTGCAAGACGCTCAGCGCAACGCGAACGCCGACACGATCATCCGGATTCTCTTTACTTCGGGCTCCACCGGCATTCCCAAAGGCGTGATCAACACGCACCGGATGTGGTGCAGTAATCAGGAAATGATACGAACGCATCTCGCGTTTCTCGCCGACGAGCCACCTGTGCTTCTGGATTGGACGCCATGGAATCACACGTTCGGCGGCAGTCACGATATCGGGCTCGTGCTCTACAACGGCGGCTCGCTTTATATTGACGACGGCAAGCCCACACCGGACTTGTTTGAGAAAACCGTTCGCAATCTCCGGGAAATCGCTCCCACTATCTATTTGAACGTGCCGCGAGGTTGGGAAGCCCTGCTTCCATACCTCCGGCGTGAACCGAAATTCCGCGAACAGTTCTTCAGCCGGCTCAAACTCATGTTTTATGCGGCCGCCGGGCTCTCCCAACACGTGTGGGATGAACTGGCAGAGCTCTCGGTGGAAGCCTGCGGTGAACGCGTGTTGATGCTCACCGGGCTCGGTTCCACCGAAACGGCTCCCTTCGCGTTGTGCCCCGGATACGAAGTCAGACGCGCTGGTCATGTCGGCGTTCCTGCTGCCGGATTGGAAATGAAGCTCGTGCCCAAGGACGGTAAGCTCGAGGCCCGTTTTCGAGGACCAAACATTACTCCGGGTTATTGGCGCCAGGAGGAATTGACGCGAGCAGCATTCGACAGCGAGGGTTTTTACAAGATGGGCGACGCCCTGCTATTCGTCGACGAAAACGATCCATCGAAAGGATTCATGTTCGACGGGCGCCTCACGGAAGATTTCAAGCTTGCAACGGGTACGTGGGTCAGTGTCGGGCCGTTGCGCGCAAAATTCCTGAGCCACTCCGCGCCTCTAGTTCAGGACGTGGTCATCGCCGGCCATGATCGTGATTACGTTGCCGTACTCATCTTTCCGGATGTGGACGAATGCCGCCGGATCTGTCCTGAAAACATGCGAACCGTCCCTGCCGTCGACGTGCTTCAAAGTGAGCTCATTCGAGCCCAGTTCAAGAAACTTCTGGAAGACTTCACAAAGACAAGCACAGGCAGTTCGAACCTCATCGTCAGCGCGATTCTTCTCGAAGACCCACCTTCCATCGATGCACACGAAGTGACCGACAAAGGTTCGCTAAACCAGCGCGCCGTTCTGGAAAATCGCCGCGCTTTGGTGGATGAACTCTATCGGCCTTCGCCACGCGCGATCGTGGTCCGGAATTTCGGGACGGAGGAATAATTCGGCCAGCGCGAGCCTTTTTTGCTCAGTTGTTGACAGAAAGACAGAAATTCATATAACGATTGTGGCGTTGAGTGGTCGCCGTGGGGAGCGTTTTGTGAGGGAGTCCGTGAGCTACTCGACCGCCGCTACGACGATATCAAAAGCGGCAGAGTTGAGCCTCTCGCCGGCGAGGAAGTTTTTGATCGGCTCCGCCGCAGAAGCACAAAGGAGATTTACGAGTCCATACGTTCTCTCGTTCAGATTCCCGGCCAGGGGCACCACCGGCCCGACTTAACTCGCCCGTTGCACTTTGGCGTGTACGCGAGTACCTCATTGCCTATGCACCGGAGGAACAGCCTCTCCTGGTCATCGCCATTCTGCACGGTCGCCGCAGCCCAAGAGTCATGGCCGCCATCCTGCGGGGACGATGAGCAGACAGCATTAGAAGCAGCCGTCACATCTGCCACGATATCCCCCTGAAACGTGCGATTGTCGTTTGGAATTTCGGGACGGAGGAATAATTCGGCCAGTGGCAACGTATCTCTCACGTACTGGAACGAATTATTCCTCCGTCCCGAAATTCGCTAAATATACGTTGTCCG
>QHXC01000008.1 GCA_003222815.1 Acidobacteriota bacterium
CCTCGCTCGCCGCTGTGAAAAATGCGGATGATGATCTCGGCAAGATCCAGGCAACACTAGCTGTGCTCGGGCTAGCCGACACCACGAACATCTTCGTTGCCGCTGATCATGGCTTGTCCACCATCTCGAAGGAGAGCCAGACCAGCCCGTCCGCGCACGACCATTATCAGGACGTTCTGCCGAATCATCTGCCGCCGGGATTTGTCGCGCTCGATCTCGCTCAGGCGCTGCATCTGCCAGTGTTCGATCCGGATAACAAGAATGCCCGGGTCCTCGCACAATCCCACCCGGTAGGCGGCAACGGGATGATCGGCGAGGATCCGGCGCGGCCGGTCGTGATCGTGGCGGCTAACGGCGGTTCGGACCTTGTCTATCTGCCGACGATGGACCGTAACCTTGCGACGCGCATCATCCGCATGCTGACGGCGCAGGATTACGCAAGCGGGCTGTTCGTCGACGATGCTCTGGGGCAGATCCCCGGCGCGCTTCCACTGTCGGCAATCAATCTCAAAGGGCGGAGTGTTACACCGACCCCAACCATCATTGTCAACTTCCGTACGTTCGATACCGGTTGTGGGGAACCGCTCAACTGCGGCGTCGAAGTTGCCGACCACACTTTGCAACAGGGCCAAGGCATGCACGGCAGCTTCAGCCGCGCCGACACGTTCAACTTCATGGCCGCCATCGGGCCCGACTTCAAGCGCAGTTTCACCGATCCCGCGCCGGTCAGCAATGCCGATGTCGGTCGTACGCTCGCCGAAATTCTTAGACTCAAAATCAAACCGCGCGGCAAGTTGCTTGGCCGGGTCATCCGCGAAGCCATGCCCGGCGGCGCGACACCGCTCTTTACGGCTCGGACGATGGTCTCAAAGCCCGGTCCTGGGGAGCTGGTGACGGTCCTTAACTACCAACTGGTAGGCGACACCAAGTATTTCGACGCCGCCGGCTTCAGCGGGCGCACGCTCGGCCTGGTGGCGCCTGCCGCGCGAGCGCCGTAGCCGATTCACTGTTGAGGAATATCAAAAGCGTCTCGCGAAATTGCGGCGAGCCCGTTAAACGGCGAGTCAACATATTTGTCTAATTCCTTTGCCGGGAGTATTAATAATGAGTAGATCCGTTCGAGAGAGGAACTCCGTATGAAACGCTTGAAATATGCGTTGAGTGTCGCCGCGTTGCTCGTACTCGCGGGTGCCTTCCTCGCGAATGCTACCGGCCGGTTTGACCAGAAACTTTCCGTCGACAAGCAAGCCATACACGTGTTGAACCGACTGACGTTCGGACCCCGCCCGGGCGCCGTCGAACAGGTTCGCCGCGCGGGTGTTGGAAAGTGGATCGACCAACAGCTCCATCCGGAAAAGATCGCGGAAAATCCGGTGCTCGAAGCCAAATTGAAGGCGCTCGAAACTCTGCGATTGCCCATGTGGAAGATCATGGACAAATATGGCGCGCCTCCGCCAGGGACGATTATCAGGCCACCATCGCAGTTAGCGCTCAATTCACTTTCTCAACAACAACAGAGCCGGCTGAGGAACGGCTCCGTTGAAGAACGTCGAAATACTCTCGCATCGTTAGATCCGGACAAGCGCCGGCTGGTCCTTGCCGCTGCTCCGCCGCAGATGCTGGAAGGGCTACCGGAGGACTTGCAGCAGGAGGCGGCCAAAGCACGGCAGGCCGAACAGGAGGAACTGCAAAAGGAACGCCGAAAACAGATGCCACCGCTCAACGAACTTCTGACGCAGGAGCAAATTCGCGCGGCCCGGACCGGAACCGTTGAAGAGAAGCTTGCTCTTTTCAATTCCTTCGATCCGCAGAAGCGCGAGCAAGTGATGCGAGCCCTCGGTCCGCAACCATTTTCCGATCTGCCCGAATTGCGGCGCGAGGCCATGATCGTGACGCAGCCCCAGCAACTGGTGAATTCGGAGTTGATGGAGAACAAGCTCTGCCGCGCAATTTACTCGAATCGACAGCTCGAAGAGGTCCTTGTCGACTTCTGGATGAATCACTTCAACGTGTTCAACGGCAAGGGGCAGGACCGGCTATATCTCACCAGCTTTGAGCGCGACGCGATACGTCCTTACGTCTTCGGGCATTTTAAAGACATGCTGCTCGCGACGGCTCGGCACCCCGCGATGCTCTTCTATCTCGACAACTGGCAATCGCAGGCGCCACGCGAGGACTCTCCGTTCCCGGCGGAAGTGCGACGCCCCGGCCTCAACGAGAACTACGGACGCGAGCTGATGGAATTGCACACCTTGGGCGTGGACGGCGGCTACACGCAACAAGACGTGATCGCAGTTGCGCGCGCCTTCACCGGTTGGACTATTTATGACCTGCAAAAGTACGCCGAATTTCAGTTCAATCCTGCCGGACACGACAGGAAGGAAAAGATCGTCCTCGGCCACAAACTTCCCGCCGGGCGCGGCGAACAGGACGGCCTGGACGTGATCGACATCCTCTCGCATCACCCCTCCACAGCGAGATTCATTTCAAAGAAGCTCGCGCAACGCTTCGTCGCCGACGATCCTCCGCAGGCGCTTGTGGATCGTATGGCAGCGACTTTCACGAGGACCGACGGCGATCTGGGCGCAGTGCTTCAAACGATGTTCAACTCGACCGAGTTCTTATCCGAAGGCGCCTGGCAAACGAAGCTGAAGTCGCCTCTCGAAATGGTTGTCAGCGCTGTTCGCGCGCTGAACGCGGATGTTACCGATACCGTTGCGCTCGCCCAGCGAATCGCCGATCTCGGCGAGCCGTTATATGGAAAACTCGAGCCGACGGGTTACCCGAATACCGGCGATGCCTGGACAAACTCGGCCAGCCTCCTGGGCCGTATCAATTTCGCAACGGCCTTAGCGGGCGGACAGGTTCCGGGAGTGATGGTGGACATCAGCCGCTTCAACTTCAAAGATCCCACCAGCGTGGCTACTGGACTTCTCAATATGGCGCCTTCACCGGCAACGCTGACCGCAATCGAGAAAGGCATTCGGGAGAAAGAAGCGACACCATCGCTGCTCACAACCTTAGTCATGAGTTCGCCGGATTTCCAGAGGAGATAGCCATGCTTACACGACGTTATTTTCTTCGATCGTCTGCAATCGCGCTGGCTGGCATTGGCACGGCGCCATCGTGGCTGCTTCGTGCGGCAGCGCAGGGGAGCAATAAACCGAAAATTCTCGTTGTGGTCTTCCAGCGCGGAGCTGCGGATGGTTTGAACATTATGGTGCCATTTTTCGAAAAGCTTTATTACGCGATGCGGCCGACGATTGCTATGCCTGAGCCCGGAAAGGATAATGGCGCCATCGACCTGGATGGGCGCTTTGGATTGCATCCTTCTTTACAACAGTTGAAGCCGTTGTGGGACAGCGGGCAACTGGCGATCGTCGAAGCCGCCGGCTCACCGGATCCGTCGCGCTCGCACTTCGACGCTCAGGACTACATGGAGTCGGGCACGCCCGGAAGAACAGGAGCAGATGGCTGGCTCAATCGCGCTTTGCCGGGTGCTGGGTCCGGCGCCTCGCCACTTCGCGCGATCGCGATGGGCACGCAATTGCCGCGTACACTACGTGGGAGCCGCGAAGCCGTAGCGGTCAACGGTCTCGAACAATTCCAGGTGCGCAATCCGAACGCCGCGAGCATTCTCGAAAGCATGTACGCAACAACGGCTGACACGAAACTCATGTCATCGGGCAAAGAGACGTTCGAAGCAGTGAAGATAATCGAGTCGATCAATCGGATTCCGTATACTCCCGCCAACGGCGCGCAGTATCCGGGTAATGACTTCGGCCGCGGCCTGCAACAAATCGCGCGGCTCATCAAAGCGGACGTTGGTGTCGAAGCGGCGTTTGCCGATATCGGCGGTTGGGATCATCACAGCAATGAGGCTCCGCAATTGTCGAACCTCCTCCAACCGTACGGCAACTCGCTCGCCGCTTTCGCGCGAGACATGGGCGATCGGATGGAAGACATCGTTCTCGTCACGATGTCCGAATTCGGCCGCACGGCAAGAGAAGATGGCAACGCCGGCACCGATCATGGCCACGGAAATGTGATGATGGTGCTCGGCGGTCCCGTGCGAGGCGGGAAGGTCTATGGACGCTGGCCCGGTCTCGAGCCCGAACAACTTTACGAAAAACGCGATCTGGCAGTCACCACCGACTTCCGCGACGTGCTCGCAGAGTTGGTCAGCCGCCACCTCGGCCAAAAGACTGAGCCAGTTTTCCCAGGCTACAAATCGGGCGAGCCTTTCGGCCTGCTCAAGACCTAGCCTCTCCTTGGACAGCTTATGGTCTCACTTCAAGCGCCAGATGATCGCCGACGATCAATGCCCAACGGCTGAAAGCGATGCTTGCCGCGGATGATGCACGTGGAAAGACGCACTGAAGCGTGCCCAGATGAATGCCAGTAGGTGTCCTCATGTCGAAAACGATCGAAGTGGATGATTGTCCGTCCTGGTCATGCGCAGTTACTGCGTACGTGATCGGTACATCCGGATGGTTCGCTAACAGATCGTTGACCGAGCTCGGTGCGCCAGGGAGCCACACACAATAATCGGCGCCTGAGGCCGGTGCCGCCGATGCCAGGCTCGACAGCTTTTTCCCGGAAAGGACCTCGGCAGCGCCAATCCGTCCGGTCCATGGTTGCGGAGCGAAATGGATCCTGAACTCCTCTCGCACCACATCCAAGATCTTTTCGTCGGAATCCGGAACCTCCCAGGCTTCAGATTCGTGCGCATCCAGCGCACTGCTGCCGTTCGGAGGATTTGGGGCGCTGGCATCCTCAACCGTATGCTTCGCTTCGCCAACATCATTAAACGTCAATTTCACGCTCGATGACGCTTCCTTGCCGTCCGACAAAATGAAATAAGCGGATGAGCCGAACGCAACCCGGCCCTGGCCTCTCTCGGTCGGATTGCGGGGCAGCGTCGTCGTCCGGCAAATCAAGAACTGGTAGGTGACGTTGTCCGCAGTGACGGACTTGCAATCCCAATGGTCGATGACATCCGTGGCGTACTTGTATCTCTCCGCCAGCCGTGGGGGATCCAGGCTATAGATATTTTCGTTATCCTGCCGGCTGACTAGAAACAGATAAGGAAGATCGAAGCTGTACGCCTGAGTTTGGGAGTCATAGACAGCCCTGACGGGAGCGTTGAGGTTGACATCAACTTCATCGAGGCCGATTCTTTTTTGGTTATAGGCCTGAATGCTCTCAGTCACCGGGAACTTCGTCGTGAGCTGAACCGGTCCATGCTCGCCCCGGCAAACACCCTTGAAGGTGAACACCGCAAGATCGCTTTTTACTTCATCGAAGCTGCTGCGGTACCAGTCTCCGAGTTCGCGCTTTTCATTGAAAAATGCGACTGTCCGCCTCTCGCCCTCGTCGTTGATGAGTTCGGAGCATTGGATCGGTTAGGCCCTGTCAAAAGCACGCTGAAGGTCCGTATCTCGGAATCTGCCGAAGACGCCACGCAGCTGAACGAAAAACCTCCTGTCATACCGTGGTCTTTCCGGAGCTTGGACATCGTGCTCAAGCTGGGCAGAAACGCCGGCTGCGGCGAACAAACCAACAATCGAGAGAAGAACGCGCGAAACCTTAGCCAATCTCCAGGACATGGCACTGCTTAAGATAACACTTATTGGCGTATTCTGCGCTGAGCAACGCGCTTCACCACTACTGGGTTCGTGGCGATGCCTTGGAGTCGGTTTCAGCCGGTTGTCGTCGCACCTTCTTGCGTTTGAGTTTCTGCGCCAATTTACTCTTGAGGCGCTTCTTTTCTCCGGGTTTCAGAAAAAAGGAGTGTTTCTTCACGTCCTTGATAATACCCTCCTGCTGAACCTGTCGCTTGAAACGCCGAAGGGCGCTCTCAATGGATTCGCCGTCGAAAATCCGTATCTCTGCCAAAATATGCCTCCATGACATCTGCGATCGAGCCGTGAGTATGATTGCCGGGTGCGCACAAAGCAAGGTGTCTTTCCCATGTGTTTGAGCCGCCAAGGAAATAGGAGCGCACCTTTCAATGATCAAGGCAACCCAGGCCTACTTCTTCTTAAGGTCGTCCCTGATGCTATTTATCGAACGAGGAACAGCTTATTGGCTTCGTTTTGAAGCTCCTCAGTCGTCATCTCTCCACGCGAGTGGGATTGCAATTGCGTGTAGAACTGGTTGTACTTCTTCAGGCTGGCTTCGCGCGCCGTGTCTGTCGGGATAGCGGAACAGAATTTCTGAAAGTGCACGCCTATTCGGTCGAGGGCAAGACTGCTTCGGCAGTGGGGACATTTAATTTCGGTCAATGTACACCTCCACGCAGACTAAACTCCGCGTCGAAAAAAATTTCATGAATATTCACCGCAGGCGAGGTTTCCCCGAAAATTCGGGTAGTTTTCTTGGATTGAAAGCTGGTTAGTTGGCGCGCTGGCCACTCTGACGGATGATGTTCCAAGTTGTCCTCCGGGTCAGTATCCCACAGGGTCTCGATTAAGAAAGCGAGATTGTGAACGATAACGGGCCGGTAGTATTTCAAATGAGGAGGATCACTCGGTGTTGGGCCTGAGTGCCTTCTTGCGATCGCCGGAGGCCCGCAAGGTTCCACGTAGAGATTCCGGTTCAGGGTTTCGCTGCCGCCCGCAAATACGTAAGAATTGAAGTTAGCTCCGCCTCGTTGTACGAGCCGATGGCGGAGGAGTGGTGCCAATTGCTGCCGTCGCGTATTTGGACCGCCGCGGGCGCTTCTGTCCGCAGCACTGGCGGCGTTGTCGTGAGATCGTAAAACAGCACCGCCTGGCTCTTGTTGCTGAGGACCAGGGCCGGCATCGATTCGCCGCCTACCGTGACGGTGGAGACTCGCGGCGTTTCCAATGTCTTCAGCGCAGCGACGCTGGCCGGAACTGCGGCGATGGGAGCGGCCACGGGGATTCCGATGCTGTTCACTTCGTGGCAAGTCGAGCATCGTCCGAAACTGCGCACGGCGTCGAAAAAGAGACTGCGGCCGCGGGCGTCGTCGCCGGACAGAACGGGAGGTGGTTCCAAAAGACCGTCTCTACCGCCGACTGCGGCGATGGTTGGGTTGGCGATGCCGTTCAGTTTGGCGACGTAGGCCACGACTGCGATCAAGTCGGCTCGGGAGAGCGCGTTTGTGAAAGGCGGCATGGAGGTGTTCGGAATTCCGCGGGTGACCGTATTGTTGATAAAGGTCTGATCGAAGCCGCGCGCAGAGACGCGCGGCGCGCCGCCTCCGGCGCCCTGAGCGCCGTGACAGTATCCGGTCGCGCAGGTCTTGTTGAACACATCTTCGCCCTGCTTAAGGACGTCCGTCAGATTTTGACCCCCGGCGAGCGCAGGGATAAAAATAAAAAGGAAAAGGAAGACATTCTTCATCTCGCTCCCTCCGGCAAAGCGAATACGACCAGTGTGGAGCCCAAGCGAAAGTTTTCGTTGGGGAACAGCGCGGCAGCGGCTCCACCGACCACCGTCTGGTGCCAACCGCTGGTTGCCGCGATGTATTGCTTTCCATTCACCGAATATGAAATTGCCGATCCGCGATGGCCGGCGCCGGTTTGAAAACTCCAAATCTTATTGCCGGTACGCGCATCCAACGCGAAGAAATTGCCCTCCGGATCACCAGTGAACACAAGGTCGCCGGCGGTCGCCAGCATGGAGGAGAGCAGGACAAACTTGTAGGGCATGCTCCAGATGCGCTTGCCCGTGACCGGGTCCCAGGCATCCACATGGCTATAGGTGGTGCGATTGGGCGGCAGCTTCATGGGGAAGTTACCGTTCATGAAAAAGCGTCCCTCTTCCGGCTTGTTGGCATTGGGCGTGACGTCG